>JAYVYF010000241.1:0-5056 GCA_043784585.1 Burkholderiales bacterium | reverse complement strand
GCGTCAGCGCGCTATTCAGATGTGAAGTAACTCGTGAAAAACGTTAAACTTTGTAAATGCAACGTGAATGGCGGGTGTAGTTCAATGGCAGAACGGCAGCTTCCCAAGCTGCATATGACGGTTCGATCCCGTTCACCCGCTCCAGAAACAAAAGCCTGCGCGACGCAGGTTTTGCTTTTTACAACACTAGCACTGGCCGGCCTCCTGGCACATTTTATGGTCAAAATGCGCGCTGGAATTAGGGTTTGCGGTCTGTAAATGCAGACACGACAAGATCATTCTAGTTCTGCAACCGCAATCAATTGCATAGATTAAGACCATTTTTTGGTGGTTTATCATTATCACCACTGAAGAAAACCAAGCTAATGTTCGCGACGCAAATTATTTCCTGGCAAAAAAAACATGGCCGTCACGGTTTGCCGTGGCAAAACACCCGCGACGCGTATCGCGTATGGCTTTCCGAAATCATGCTGCAGCAAACCCAAGTAGGCACGGTCATTCCGTACTACGAACGTTTTTTAAGCAAATTCCCGACCATCGATGCGCTTGCCGCAGCGCCCGATGATCAGGTGATGCAACATTGGGCCGGCCTCGGCTACTACGCGCGGGCGCGCAATCTGCACCGCGCCGCGAAACTAGTGGTCGAGCGGCACGGCGGTATTTTTCCAAACGCGTTTGAAGATATCCATGCGCTACCCGGCATTGGCCGTTCTACCGCGGCGGCGATTAGCGCATTCGCGTTTGGTGAACGGCGCGCTATTCTCGATGGCAACGTAAAACGTGTTTTTGCGCGGCATTTTGGCGTCGAAGGTGATGTGAAATCAAAAGCCGTCGAAGATAAGCTTTGGCTAAAAGCGGAAGCGGTATTACCCAAAAATGAACTCAAAACCGGAGCTGAAACCGGTATTGAAGCTTACACACAAGGCCTGATGGATCTCGGGGCCACATTGTGCATCCGCGCAAAGCCCGCGTGTCTGTTGTGTCCGGTGGCGGCGAGCTGTGTGGCGCTTAAGTCCGGTCGCGTCAATGTGCTGCCCGGCAAAAGCGTGAAGCGCGAGGTGCCACATAAACAGACGCGCATGCTGGTGGTCATTGATCGCGGTGAAGTGCTGCTGGAAAAGCGGCCCCCAACGGGTATCTGGGGCGGATTATGGTCGCTGCCTGAAATGTCAATGGGCGATGACGCCAGTGAAAAAACTCAGGCGCGGTTCGGCTTTAAATCCCGAGTCGTGCGAGAACTGGACATGGTTCCGCATGGTTTTACCCACTATTCTTTGTCAATATATCCGCTGGCACTTGCTATCGCCCAGCGTCCGGTAGCCGCGATGGAGCCGCGCATTATGTGGGTCAATCTTGCGGACGCGCCGAGCGCAGCAGTGCCCGCACCGGTAAAACGAATATTAAAAACACTGTTGCACCAAAAAACAGAAAAATAATCAAACGTCTATTAAAGACGGGACTTTCCAACATAAAATGGCTGGTGACGCCCGACGATGCTAGGGTTTAAAATTTCAAATAAAAACGCCAAGCAACGAATTGCTTGGCGTTTATTGGGGCGTGAGGCCGCCAAGCGGTCTACACTATTTTATGCGGCTGAATGGTTCTAAATATTGCTATCAAGCGGCGGCAACGGCGGCCGGTGCAGCAGCTGCTTTGGCGCCAATGGCCTTGATCGCAGCCGACAAACGGCTCTTATGGCGAGCTGCTTTGTTTTTGTGAATGATTTTTTTATCGGCAATTGAATCAATCGTAGAGGTCGATGCTTTGAATACGGCTTCTGCTGCAACTTGATCGCCTTTGGCAATGGCCGCAGTGACTTTCTTGATCGCCGTGCGGAGCTCAGAACGCTGCGCTTGATTGTGCGAGCGGGCTTTAACAGCTTGGCGTGCACGTTTTACAGCTTGCTTGGTATTTGCCATGATTTATCCAGATATTTACGATTTTTATGCAATGTGTATTTACATTGACGCATTAATGCACGCGAAAAAGCGGCGAAGCCTTGTATTATAGCGCCTCCTCAATAAAAAGCAAACCGTCTGTTTTGATTGGTTTTTCTGGCGCGAATTGGCCTTAAACATCGTTCGAACCGGGGCGAAGCCGCGTCTAGCGATCAATGAACCTATTTCGGGCAGCTCTTTCCATTTCGGCGATGACATTTTTGTCGCGCATCACCGGGCTCGCCCGCGAGATTATCGGTTTCAATTTATTCGGCGCCGGGGCGGCCATGGATGCGTTTCAGGTCGCATGGCGGATTCCGAATCTGCTGCGCCGGCTGTTTGCTGAAGGTGCATTCAGTCAGGCGTTTGTGCCGGTTTTTGCCGAATATAAAAACAAGAATGGCGTTGCCGAAACCAAACTGTTGGCCGATCACGTTGCGAGCCTGCTGGTGGTCATATTGTTCGTGGTGACGGTCGTTGGTGTGATCGCAGCACCCGTGTTGGTCTACGCAACGGCCTCCGGCTTTAGCGCAAACCCGGACAAATTCGCGCTCGCGGTGCAGCTCGTCCGCATCACGTTTCCGTATATCTTTTTTATTTCCCTGGTCGCGCTTGCGGCGGGTATTCTCAATAGCTTTTCAAACTTCAAAACGCCGGCGTTCACGCCAGTGTTGCTGAATCTTTGCGTGATTGCCGCGGCCATCTGGCTGGCTCCTCACGTGAACCCGCCGATCTTGGCGCTTGCCATTGGCGCAGCGCTGGGCGGCGTGGTGCAGCTTGCGTTTCAATTTCCGGCATTAAAAAGCATTGGCATGCTGCCGCGTCTTTCCGTCAACGCCTGGCAATTTCGGCATGACGAAGGCGTTACTCGCATTCTGAAATTAATGGGGCCGGCGATTCTCGGCGTCTCGGTCGCGCAGATTTCGCTTTTGGTTAATACGCAGATCGCTTCGTTTTTACAAACCGGTTCTGTATCCTGGCTCACTGCGGCAGATCGATTGATGGAGTTTCCCTCGGCGTTACTCGGCGTGGCGCTCGGCACCGTGCTGTTACCCTCGCTGGTAAAATCACACACCCAAGGTAACCCGGCAGAATTTTCACGATTGCTCGATTGGGGGCTGCGATTGACGCTAATGTTGACCCTCCCCGCTGCACTTGGCCTTGCCATTCTGGCAACGCCGTTGCTCGCCACGCTGCTGCATCGCGGCGCCTTTACGGCCAACGACGTGCTCCAATCGCGGGCGGCATTGGTGGCGTATTCGGTGGGGCTGACCGGAATTATTCTTGTCAAAGTATTGGCGCCGGCTTACTACGCGCGGCAGAACATTAAAACGCCGGTAAAAATCGCGGTCGTCACATTGGTGGTCACACAGCTTTTGAATCTCGCGTTCGTGCCTATTTTTAAACACGCGGGTCTGGCGCTATCCATTGGGCTCGCGGCATGTGGGAATGCGGGTTTGCTATTCTATTTTTTGCGCAAAGATGAACTGTTTGCACCACAGCCAGAATGGCTCACATTTTTTATCAAACTTGCCGTGGCCCTATATTTAATGGGCGGCGCAATCTGGTGGCTATCGGGCAGCGATGCGGATTGGTTACAGATGGCCACGTTTGCCAAATGTATCAAGCTCGGCTGGGTGATCGGGGCAGGGATCATCGTGTATTTCACCAGCTTGTTCATCATGGGTTTCCGTTTGCGTGATTTCGCAAAGCGCGCAATATGAAATTGCATCGAAAACTTGACGCGCAATCAACGCCGCTATCAGGCCCATTAGCCCTCGCGGTTGGTAACTTCGACGGCGTACACCGCGGTCATCAGGCTATTTTAGACGCCACCCGGAGCGCCGCGTCGCGCTTGGGCCTCGAGCCTGCTGCGATGACATTTGCACCGTTGCCACGCGAATATTTTGCGACGTTGCGCGGGGACACGGCACTGGCTCCCGCGCGCCTGATGAGCGTGACCGAAAAGCTCGCCGCGTTTATGCAGAGCCACATGCGACACGTTTTTATTCCGCATTTCAATCATACCTTCGCCTCCCTTACGCCGCTTGAATTCATGGCGGCGTTACGCCATTTAAATGTGAAGTGGCTGATGGTGGGCGAGGATTTTCGCTTTGGTGCCAAGCGCGCGGGCGATGTGGCGATGTTGCGTGAATACGGATCTGCGCATGGTTTTGAAGTGGAAACAATGGCGGATATTGCAGACGCGAACGGCAAAACGAATGGCGAACGCATTTCCTCCACCGCGATACGCTCAGCGCTCGGCAACGGCGACCTATCCGCTGCTACACGCATGCTGGGTCGGCCGTACAGCATCGTTGGCCGCGTCACGCACGGCAAAAAACTCGGTCGCACCCTGGGGTTCCCCACCGCGAACGTCACACTTACCGGCAGAAAACCTGCCTTGGCCGGCGTGTTTGCGGTAAAATTCGAGCTTGTAACTCGCGGGCTCGAGGGAGTGGTGAGGACAAGTGCTGAAAAATCTGCAAACGCCGCATCTTCGTTTCTGGGCGTTGCAAATCTTGGCACCAATCCAGTGGTTTCAATTGAAAACCGCCACCATCTTGAAGTCTTCCTCTTCGATTTCCCGAACAAAAATTCGGAGAACGGTTTGTACGGCAGGCGCGTACAAGTTGAATTCATCGAAAAAATCCGCGACGAGCAAAATTTTGCCGGTCCTGATGCGCTAAAAGCACTGGTCGTGCAAATGCATGATGACTGTGCTGAAGCCAAGCGAATTTTGAAGATCGGAACATGATGGACACGAAGCTGGGAAAAATGGATTACAAATCGACGCTTAACCTGCCCGACACACCCTTCCCCATGCGCGGCGATCTCGCCAAACGCGAGCCGGGCTGGATCAAGCAATGGCAGGATAAAAAGCTTTACGAAAAAATTCGTGCGGCGTCACTTGGCAAGCCGAAATTCATTCTTCACGACGGTCCGCCGTATGCGAACGCCGCGATCCACATCGGCCATGCAGTCAATAAAATTTTGAAAGACATCGTCGTGAAGTCCAGGCAAATGGCGGGCTTTGACGCGGTGTATGTGCCGGGCTGGGATTGCCACGGTATGCCGATTGAAATTTTTGTCGAGAAGCAATACGGCAAAAGTCTGAC
>JAYVYF010000240.1:0-16611 GCA_043784585.1 Burkholderiales bacterium | reverse complement strand
CCCCTGCAAGTGCAGGGCTATGCGCGCGCGCATGCCGAATCGCAAATCACGCTGCAAAAGGCCGATTTTATTCGGCTCGGTGTGCTGGGAGATTGGGATCATCCGTATAAAACCATGGCGTTTGAAACCGAAGCCGCTGAAATCCGCACGCTCGGAAAATTGCTCGACCGCGGCTACGTGTATCGCGGTTTGAAGCCGGTCAATTGGTGCTTTGATTGCGGCTCTGCGCTCGCCGAAGCCGAAGTGGAATACGAAGATAAAATCTCCACCGCAATTGATGTGGGGTTCCCGATTCTGGATTCGGAGCGGAACAAATTAGCGAAAGTGTTTGGCCTCACCGCAGCACCATCCGGGCCCATTTTTGCGGTGATCTGGACAACCACGCCGTGGACGATTCCTGCCAATCAGGCGCTTAATATTCACCCTGAATTCGACTATGCATTGGTCGAAACCCCACGTGGCTGCTTGATTGTGGCGGCATCACGGGTGGAAGAATGTCTCAAAAGCTATCGCATTGAAGGTAAAGTTTTAGCGACCGCAAAGGGCCAGGCGCTGGAACGCATCACGTTCAAGCATCCTTTCTACGATCGCGTTTCGCCGATCTTTTTAGCCGATTACGTTACGCTGGATACGGGCACGGGCATCGTTCATTCCTCGCCCGCATACGGCGTGGATGACTTTGCGTCCTGCAAAAAATACGGCATGAAAACCGAAGACATTCTCAACCCCGTGATGGGCAATGGTGTCTACGCGTCCACGCTGCCGCTGTTCGGTGGCATGTACATCTGGAAGGCGCAAGCCGAGATTGTTAAAACGATTGAAGCCGCCGGTGCGCTATTTCGTTCGAATGATTTCAGACATTCTTATCCGCATTGCTGGCGGCATAAAACGCCGACCGTATTTCGTGCAACCGCGCAATGGTTTGTGGGGATGGATCTCACTGCGAAAGGTGAGACCGAGACCTTGCGCGCGTTAGCGTTAAAGGCGATTGATGCAACTTCATTTTTCCCTGATTGGGGCCAGGCACGCCTGCACGGCATGATCGCCAATCGGCCGGACTGGTGCATTTCCCGCCAACGAAATTGGGGCACGCCGATTCCTTTTTTTCTGCACAGAGAAACCGGCGAATTACATCCACGCACGCAGGAGTTGCTGGAGATCGTTGCCACGCGCGTGGCTAGTGAAGGCATCGAAGCCTGGCAGCGTATGACCGCTGAAGAGCTGTTGGGGGACGAAGCCAAACACTACAACAAAATCGGCGATACGCTCGATGTGTGGCTCGATTCGGGCTCGACGTTCAACACGGTTGTCGCCAACACACCAGCGCTGGTGAAGCCTGAAACCGATGGCAAGCCGGGCCAGTCGGACTTGTATCTGGAAGGCTCGGATCAGCATCGCGGCTGGTTCCATTCATCATTGCTGGTGAGCTGCGCGCTGAATGGCCGCGCGCCATATCAGAATTTGCTCACACATGGCTTTGCGGTCGACGGACAAGGTAAAAAAATGTCAAAGTCGCTGGGCAACGTGGTCGCACCGCAAAAAATATCCGATAGCTTGGGTGCGGAAATTCTGCGATTGTGGGTCGGCTCCACCGACTACACGGGCGAACTTTCGATCTCGGATGAAATTCTAAAACGGGTGGTTGAAAGCTACCGGCGCATCCGCAATACGGTGCGTTTTTTGATGGCGAATACGTCTGATTTTGATGTGGCAAAAAATGCGTTGCCGGTTGAAGAGTTGCTAGAGATTGATCGCTACGCCTTGGTACTGGCGGACGATTTGCAAAAGCGTGTGTTGGCACATTATGCGAAATACGAATTCCAACCGGCGATGCAGTTGATCCAAAATTTCTGCTCGGAAGATTTGGGCGGATTTTATCTGGATATTTTGAAGGATCGTTTGTACACAACTTCAACCGACGGCAAGCCACGCCGCGCCGCGCAAACGGCGTTGCATCATATCTTGCAAATGCTGACGCGATTGATTTCGCCGGTGATGTCGTTTACAGCAGAAGAGATTTGGTCGGTGCTTAATACAGGCAAAGACGATAGTGTGTTTTTGCATTCGTTTTATCAACTGCCCGCGATAGTTGACGCGCAAGATTTAGAAACACGTTGGCAGGGTATAAGAGGGGCCAGGAATTTTGTTTTGAAGGAACTGGAAGTCGCGCGGACAGCGGGGAAAATTGGCTCTTCTTTACAAGCGGAAGTTGTTGCGAAGCTAGGCCCAATTGGCGGAGGGTGGCTAAAGTCGCTCGGTGACGACCTGCGATTTGTGCTCATTACCTCATCGGCAGCGGTAGAAATTACTGATAACCCAGAGGAGCGTGGAGCAGTTGTTACGGCAAGCACTGATCAAAAATGCGAACGCTGCTGGCACTATCGTGCTGATGTCGGGTCTCACGCAGAGCATGTCACGCTGTGTAATCGCTGTGTGGATGTTGTCGTTAATCACAAAGATGAAGATCGTCAATATGCATAACCTTCGCTGGGCAAAATGGCTGGGGATCAGCGCGACTATTTTCGTGTTTGATCAAATCACCAAATACGCGATGACGTCGAATTTTGCTGACTACGAATCGAAGACAATTCTGCCTTTTTTTAATCTGGTGCTGACCTATAACAAAGGGGCGGCGTTTAGTTTTTTGAATGATGCATCCGGCTGGCAGCGCTACTTTTTTATTGTGATCACGATTGTTATTTCCGCTGCGTTGATCTGGATGATGCGCGCAAACCCGCACAACCGCCTGCTGTGTACCGCGCTGGCGCTGGTGATTGGTGGTGCGGTTGGAAATCTTTACGATCGCGTCATTCATGGACAGGTAACGGATTTCATTCAGATTCACGCCATGGGGTTTATGAATCTGCCGCCGTGGCCGGCTTTCAACATTGCGGACTCCGCGATTTGTGTGGGCGCGGCGCTGTTGATTTGGGATTCATTCCGTGGAACGGGTAAACAGAAGGTTGGGGCGTGAGCAGCGGGCAAAAAATTACTGCGGGCAAAACTGCGTTGGCGAAACGCAGCAACGAAAGTGGGGCGCAGTTTGGTATCCGGCCAGGTAAAATCTCGCTCAACGCGCGCATTCCGCAAGGCCAGGCACGTGTCACCGATTTTCCGGTACTTGATATGGGCGTTCGCCCTGCCATTGACACAGCGACGTGGACGCTTAAGATGTTTGGCTTGGTTGGCAACGAAATGACGCTAAATTGGCAGCAATTCAAAGCGCTGCCGCAAACAAAAATCGTCGCGGATATGCATTGCGTCACGCGCTGGTCGCAGCTGGATATGGATTGGGCAGGTGTGTTGGCACGTGATTTGATCGCACTCGCGCAGCCGTTGGTTTCCGCGCAATTTATTACGCTGCATGGCCACGATGGCTATACAACTAACCTGCCGTTAAACGCGTTGCTGGACGATGACGTACTGATTGCACATTCCGTTTTCAACGAGTCGTTATCGATCGAACATGGCTGGCCCGCGCGATTGGTGGTGCCGAAACGCTATGCATGGAAAGGGGCAAAATGGATCTCAGCAATAGAATTTCATGAGGAAGATCGCCCCGGTTTTTGGGAAGTGCGCGGCTATCACAATGACGCTGATCCTTGGAAGGAACAGCGGTTTGGATATCCGAAAGGGTTGGAAGAGAATTTGTTCTAACGCTAATAAGGGAGCGGCATTTCCGGCATAAATGGCTTGAGCCGCCCGCCAATTATAGACTTTCGTTATTCGCAATATCGATTCAAACAAAATAGGTCCGAGTTAACAGATGAACATCACCGAATCCGAAATACTCTTAGCCAACCCACGCGGCTTTTGCGCGGGGGTCGACCGCGCGATCGAAATCGTCGAGCGGGCATTGGCACTTCACGGTGCCCCAATCTACGTGCGCCATGAAATCGTCCACACCAAATTTGTGGTCGACGATCTGCGCAACAAAGGCGCAATTTTTATTGAAGATCTGGCTGATGTGCCCAAGGGCGCTACGCTAATTTTCAGTGCACACGGCGTCTCAAAAGCGATTCGAATCGAAGCCGATGCACGTGGATTTCAAGTGTTCGATGCGACCTGCCCGCTGGTCAAAAAAGTCCACGTCGAAGTCGCCAAGAAGCGCGCCGAAGGTTTTGAAATTGTCATGATTGGCCACGACGGGCACCCGGAAGTCGAAGGCACATTGGGCCAATCCGACACTGGTATGCACCTGGTCGAAACGGTGGAAGACGTCGCCACACTCAACATCCATAGCGAAAAATTAACCTACGTTTCGCAGACCACATTATCTGTTGATGATTGCCAGAAAGTCATTGTCGCGCTCAAACAAAAATTCCCCCACATCATCGGCCAAAAGCAGGACGACATCTGTTACGCCACGCAAAACCGCCAGGACGCAGTGAAATTTATGGCGCCACAAGTGGAAGTCGTCATTGTCGTCGGCTCACGCACTAGCTCGAACACCAACCGCCTGCGCGAGCTCGCCAATTTGCTCGGTTGCGAGACCCATCAAGTCGACAGCGCCGCCGAATTAAAAGAAGAGTGGATTGTCGGCAGAAAGCGCATCGGCGTCACCTCCGGCGCATCGGCCCCTGAAGTGCTGGTGAGGGATGTGATTGCGAAATTAAAATCGCTCGGCGCGCAAAGCGTGCGGGAGCTGGACGGGATTACGGAGAATATTGTGTTTCCGTTACCGAAGGGGTTGGGGGCAGGATCAGGGCAGGGTTCGAACGTCGGGCAAGCAGATTAAAGTGAGCCGACTTCTGGCGGATCGCGGCGGAATTCGAATTCTAGAATTAACAAAGAACGCACGGCGACATGCTTCAATATGGCTGGGCGGAATTCAATTTTCTCCAATGATTGAAGCACCGCGCTATCAAAATCAGGCGACCCGCGAATAACTTGCACGCGAGTTTTCTGACCTTGCTCATCAATCAAAAGTAGTACGTACACTACCGCCTCCTTTCCCATCGCCGCGGCGATTAACGGATATTCGACAGTAAGATCACCTTTCGCGCGAACGCGAATATCAAGCTCATCGGGTAAGCGATATTCGCCTTGAGAGATATCTATGCTGATGCCGCGCAATAAATCATAATTCACGCTTTCAGCGACGTTAATCCACGCTTTTTTAGGGTCGATTTTCGACTGAAACGGCCCCATTGGCATATTCGCTGGATCTTCGCTGGTCGTGAGCAGCTCGCTCTGCGCTTGAATGATCGGCGTGGGGGCAGCGGGATTTTGGGATAGCGCTAACTTGCTGGCGGCAGGTAGGCGGGGCCGAGTTTTATCAGGCGTTGACAAGGCCGCCCGTAATGGCAGATTGATCGCACGCGCTGGTTCGGCGCGAGTGGCTAAGGGGGCAATGTTTACGACTCTAAAGGTCTGCGGCCTAACGTCAGCTAAATTTTGTACCGTGTAAAGACGGTGCGCTGACCAGGCTGCGCCGAGCAAAAGATGGAATGCGATTGAAATCACAACCATCGTAAAAAATACTTTGCGCCGACCGTTCATTTGACGTGCTTTTTCGTTCCGCTAGGCAATAGGAAAAATATCAAAGGAAACATAAAAAAGGGCACGGTGGTATCCGTGCCCTAACTTTATTTCACTTATATTGTAAAGGAAGGCTTTATTATCTCCAGCAACGTCCCGGGTCCGAACCAAACTGCCCCTTAACACTGGTGTCATTTAACGTCATTGAGGTGCAGAAACTATCGGTGTAAGGCGGCCTTGGCGTTGCACTTAAAGTGAAGGTAGCTGCGACGCCACCCGGCAACGGAGGCTGCACGGATCCTGCGACGATTGCTATATCACAGGATGCTCCCGCATTAAGCGTCAAGGCGGGGTTGGGACCCAATTCGTTCGAGTTGTTACTGATAGCCGCGGCCACCACCGTTGTGGGATATTGGTTATTGTTGCTATAAAATTTTTCCATTTTTTGCGCACCCACCAGAAGGGCAGAACGGCATTCAGCCCTTCTCCCTTTCCGCACATATTCTACATACTGGGGATACGCTATCGCCGCAAGAATACCGACAATCGCGACGGCAATCATCAGCTCAATTAGCGTAAACCCAGACGATTTAGTTTTCATGGTCGGTTCGTTTTCATTAATTTATGACTAAAGGTTTATTAAGGCTGACCCACAATCTCACGCCAGCTCAAACGACCGCTGCTCACCGGTAGGGCTACATTTCCTCCCAGTGGAACCGGGGCACCCTCACCATTGCCGAGCAGGATTACTTTTTGGCTGGTGATCTGGCGTCCGCTGCTGTCTAGCCCGACACTTAAGCCGCCTCCGGTTGTATCATTTCGACCTGCCAACACGGGAGATATCGCAATGAAACGCGGGGTGGTTTGTATACCCGCCGACTGAATTGCAGCCGCCTGTGATGCATCACATGCACAACCGGTGAATGGGTTGATGCAATACAGGTTAGATCGTCCGCCCCCTAAACAAAGATCATTCAACGGAATAACGGTTGGGGTAAAGAGAGATCCTGCCACCAATGCAGAGTCGAACACATTACGTTCACCTTCTGCCACACCGCCGTTTTGTAACCGGGCAACCCAACCTTTATCGGTGGTGCACTGCCCTGTTGAGGCGCCGGCAATGGGCAGGGTATACCCCGTAACGGGCACATTATTTAAATCTGAAACCGTTTGTGTCGCCGCACTCGCATTATTGGGATCAAGGTCAATAATTCCATAGAGGGCTTGAACGGGGGGAATAACGCCTATATCACTCGTCTCAAGATATTTACCGGTTCCGAATAGGATGATGAGGCCTCCATTCGGGTGACGCGTCACTTGGGGTGAGACTGTAATAGGTTGTCCCGTTGGAGTGGTAAATAATTTCTTACTCGTCCAGGCCGCAGGATTGGGGTCCCGGGCATCAATTCGCCACAAGTTGCCTTGTAAGTCGCCAGCATAAATAAAGTCTACAAAACCAGTTCGATTGTAATCAACGAGCGTGGGTGCAGAAAGCCCATTATCAAAATCTGGCGAAACAACCAGCCGATAAAAATCAGAACCTGCGGACCAGGCCGCGCCCGTTTTACCCAAGCGGGCGGCAAACAACACCGCTTGTCCATTGGTCGGGGTGGTTAGGGAATTGTAGCCATTACCAAATACAGCAAGCCAAGATTCACCCCCCACTTTAGTTCTTCCAATTCTCGCTTGGGCCAAAGACGCACCTAAATCAGACTTGGAGCCGCGAAGCGCATCTGCCGCCGTGAATTCCCACATGACCTTGCTAGCATCAAACGCGTTAGGGTTGGTCACGTCCAGCGCAAAGTAGCCCGCACCTCCTGCGCCCAAGCCACCGAGCAGCACTGTTTTCCAGTTTGGAGTAGCGGCTGAACCGACGTTAGCGTCGGACACGAACGGAGAGCCATCGACAAAATACTTGTGGTTTCCCAACACGGTGTAATCTTGTTGCGCTAAAAGGGGCAGCAGGCCATAAACCATGCTGGGCACGTAAGCAAATAACTCGGTTCCACCGCCATTAGCGACGCTATCTCCTGTAAACGCATGGAGCATGCCATCGTTCGCGCCCACATAAATGGCTTTAGTACGCCTAGTTCCCCCTTTACGAACATCGAATTGGTTAGAAAAAGCGGCATAACCGGGGAACCCGCCGAACGCCCCGCCAAACTCGGCTCTGTCGGCCGAATACGCTGGATTCGAATTGACAATGTCGCCTAACACGGATAATCCACGGACGCGGAAATCGCCCGGCCGAGTGCCTTCACCCGTACGGTCACCGGCGAGGTATTGTTGAATAGTCTGGGACCCCAGCGCAGTCTGCTGCGCGCCTGACAAGCTAGCCCAGTCAAAAGTTCTCCCACTTCGGAGATCTGAATTGGTTGTAAACAACTTCCGAGCCGCGGAGCGCGTGTTGAGAAGCGCGGATGCGTCCCACTGTTCAGTAAACACAACCGGAGGGCCTACATTTAGCGAAAACGCTTTGAGTGTGCCACTCCATTTGTCGCCGCTAAAGGATGCGGTAAACGCCAACGTATCGCTTGATGCCCGCGTGGTGCTTGCTGCGGCAGAGGAGGATGCAGCCCCTACTGATATGCTATTAAAGAGCGAATTGAGCTGATCCGCTAATTTTGCGGGATTAGCAACGTTGAAATAGTTGTCCGGTATTCCATCGGGCAAATCATTGCCTAATGCGTCTTTTCTACCCTTTTTATCGAAAAACGCAATCGCGGCACTGCCTGGGTCCTTTATCGCGCCCCACTTGGCCGCGTAGTACAAAGGATCTTGGAGCGATCTACCGGGCTGAGTTAGTAAATAAGTTTGGGTTGTCGGGACATCCGCTACTTGACAATTTGAACACTCCACCACATTGGGGGTGGCCAACGTATTCGTGTAGCTGAAACCTAAAATACCGGAATGAAAATGGGGACCGTCACCGTTTGTACCCGATAGCGTATACCCAAAACCTTGGGGATTTGCGGTGGCCGCATTCGAGGTCGCGGTCGTCACCGTTAAAGCGCCCGTGGTTTGATTGAGGGTAAATTCTATTTTTCCGATTACATCTTGGTCAAAGTCCCCCCCGAAACCCGAGTCTTCCCAGTTCACATAATAAGCGCCGGTCACTAAATTTTGCGTAAAGTCAGGCACCGTCACAACTTTAAAGTCCACGATGGTACCGCCGCCAATGCCGTCAGTTTTTACGAGTCGGTAGGCGGGAGTGATGGTTGCTCTCAACTTTCCGTTAATACCTAAAATATCTATTTTCGGGGTATTGTTAGCAAGAGACACCCCAAACGTTTCCACCGTGTAGGCACTAGGAAACAGTGCGGCTGCGCTAGCGGAAATAGGCGGATTAGTACGAATCCGGTTGTTTCGCGCATAGTAAGCTGAACCTGCCATCATATAGCTGCCGTGGTAGGGGGCGCCCTCGGGACAAACGCCACGAAAATCGGCAAGGTTTCCGACCTTATCGGTGCACGAATTAAAAATAGGCGATCCGAACACGGTGGACGGTATATTACCTACAATGCCAGAGGTAATGCCTTCACGAGAGCCGACCAAATTGGCGAACGCAACCGCATCCGGCGCCCCCGCTAGCCCGCTCGTGTTAATTTGGTCACCGTCAAATGAGGTAGTAGCTGCATTAAAAATGATATTTTTTAGCGGGACACAATAATTATCCGCGTTGATGGGATCTTGCCAGGTAATGATGCTTAAGCCCAGCGTTGCATCAACGGTGTTGCCGCTATATGTAAAATTAGGGTTAGCCGTCGCACCCGCCAAATACCGCAATGATTCCGTATACATCTCACCAATGGGGTTTCCCCATGAGGAACAGGCCCCTTGGTTGCGTTTGTTGCCCGCCGCCCCGGATGTAACCAAATCGATCAATTGAAAGGTGCAATTGCCATCATAGCCAATATAGGTTCCATCTCCGTAGTCATAACCGGTCTGTCGAATGGCATTAATGGTCGCGACGATACTGCCTTTTGCGGCCAAGGCTGGGCTGGTAGCCGGATCAATGAACAATCCATCCGAGTCAACCTCGAGCGAGAAGTCGCCCACATTACTGCGCAATACCCCGCCTGAAATATTGTTTGCATAGGTGCCCGTAAACAATCCGAACTTAAAACCTTCCTGCTTTTGCAGAAACCCGGTCGGTTTCCAGTTTACGCCGTACGCCCTGCAGCCTTCTCGCTTTGCCCAAGCGTCAGTCGAATCGGTGGTGCCCGACTGATTTACGCATGATTGAATACGGGCGGTGAAATCGCCGACTTTATAAAAAGTGTCACTCGGCGGGCTCTCCGCATTGGATTTGAGCCCGGTAAGGGGAAAATAATTACCATTCTGGCCCTGCTGCCCGAAGCTGCCCGCTGTATTGTTATTTTTTTCGCCTTGGAATCCACATTGCCAACGCTCACTTGCTGCCCAAAGCTCGGTATTACCGCGCGACACCCGAATCAACGGCGGCGCATTTGTAGTCGTTGAATTACCACTTTGCGCATAGGTTGTATTACAAAAAGTAAGACCGGTGGCACTCAAATTTTGTAGCGTCCAGTTTGATTGAGGCACTCCAGGGCCCCCTAATATGCCCGCACTATTCAAGACATTGATGGTGATTTGAAGTCCATTCACCGCCGAAACTCGCCCGTATCTTGTTATTAACCCCGCTACAGCTTGGGTCATTTTAATTTGGTCCCCTACTCGGGCTGAAATTGAACTGGTAAAATAATAGTCGCCTGCGCTTGAAATTGGGCTGCTGACAGGCGCGTTGCTATTGAGGTTGGAATGAACGACACCTGTTGCGGTCGCTACAAAAGCGCCCAACATATTGGCGGGCACTAATTTATTTAAATCGGCCCCGTCATAAAATTTTGACCATGAGTGAGCATCCATCGTCAAAAAGCTACGTTCCAGGATTGTGTTGCCTACCGCGTCTGTTGAGCGCATACCGCCGTAGAGAATCTTGCGTACCGAATCTAGCCGGGTGGTCGCCAACCAATTTAAAAAATTGCCACTCCAGCCGGTTCCCCCGCAATATTTATCGGCTGAATATGACGTTGGTGCAAAATAGCCATTGTTGGAAGATTGGTAGTTGTAACACTTGCTCGGATCCCAATAGCCGTAGTAGCTAAATGCGTGCAGGTAGGTTAACTCAGCTTTGCCAAAACCCAAATCCGAGTAATCGGTATAGGCCTTGAAATGGAGCTGATGGTCTTTGGAGAGATTCAGCATTATGATTGGCTTCTGCTGCAATCCATAAAATAACGGGGCCTGCGCCAGATCAAGCGGCCCCGGGGGGGCGGCCTCGGCAACCGGCACACCAATCCAGGCAGCCTGGCAGAGTAACAGCACGCTAGTAATAAACTTTGTGGAAATTTTCATAAGTAACCTTGTGAATGTATTTTTGAGTTCTTTAATGACTGTAACTTACTTGTCTTTTTACTTGTCTTTTTACTTGACTACTGACTTGGCAGACGAGGTGTAGAGTTCTTGGATCATTGCTCGAGAATTTGGGTCTGCTCCATATCCCCGTGCCGTGATGCGATAAAGTGGCGGCGGATTGACGCCCACCACCACACTATTCGCCCCAGGCCGCTGGTCCGGAATTGACTCAACCAAGTAGGCCGGTTGTTTCCATACCCCGGTTACCGTTGACGTGGATGTTGTTGCGGCACTAACTCGTGCAACCGCGTTTTCGGTTTGTCCATCTTTTGAAGTGGTGCTGGCATCGGACCCCAATACCCCGGATTTTGGCAGCGGACTGCGCTTGGTATAGGTGCCCAGCACCACAGCGTTCGCCCATTTTGCTTCGTCCATCCACGGCGGCGTAGTCTCTGCGGGATTAAACAGGCACTGCCCAAACGAACAATCTGCAAAAAATAGGGTGTTGTTATCAAGTCTGGAGCCGAGGGTGGTGGTGGTGCCGTCCGCAAAAATGCCATCGATATCATCATGGGCATCACGCATGGCAGATTCCGCGGCTTGAAACGCGGTGTTGTATTCGCGCAGATAACGCGACATTTTCTCCTCACCGATAACCATTCTGGAAGCAGCCACACCGAGCAACGTGAGCACAACGAGAAATAACAGCGAGACCAGCAGCACGACTCCGCGTTGCCGGGAGGGTAGTCGTAAAGAAGAGGCACGTCTCAACAAGGGGTGTTTCATTTTAAGTGGCCCCATTTCTAAGATCAATGTTTGAAGTAATCACTTGGAAAGCTCTCAGCTTATCGGCAGTTTGTATGGTGTAGACCGCGCCCGCATCCGCATTCACAAGCCCATCGTAGAGTGGCGTGACGCGGTCAGCCTGCGAGCCAAACAAATTCAGCGTATTGGTAGTGCGTGCCAAGTCCAGGGTAGATCGTTCGGCACCCCGTAATACGAGGGCTACTTGCAATCCCCGTATGGCCCGGAATTGAATTCCGGACAAATTATTAGCCGAAGTATAGAAATCTGCCTCAACGCTGCTCGTAGAAGATCCCACTCCGGTAAGACTCGTGATTCTTGAATTGACGCCATAGAGCACCTGAAAACTTTCGACACCTGTAATAAGTTCGTAATGGCCTTTTAAGGCGTTATTGATGGTCACATCGCACCACAGAGAAAACCCCGCGGAAGCCCCTGCATTGGCCACGTCTACATAGAATTTACTTTCAACCGGGTAGGTTATGGAGGCAAGGCTGGTAGCCAACGGGTTAGTCCGTGAAATGCCTCCGCAGTCCAACATTTGTCCGATAGAATCTTCGAGAAAGGCTACTGTCAGCGTATCTGAGTTATTAGGGCCTACTGCGTCCCTGCCGGCAATAACCGTTGCGCCGGGGATACCGCCCAAAGTGGCCGGAAAGGCATCTTTTTGGTTTTTAACAAGCTGCAGTACATCTACGGGCGCAAACCCCGCCTGATGCACCGCTCGCTCGAGGGTTTGAAGGGCAAATCGGCCATTTTCCTGAAGACGTGAATTGTCGTCGACCGTTTTAAATGTGTTGGTGTTTGCTAAAAACAATCCCCCTACCACCGCGATAACAACTGAGCCAATAACCAATGCAATCAGCAATTCAAGCAACGTAAAGCCACGGCTGGCCTTAGTGGCATCAGGCCGCGAGCGGTTGTGCCTAGAATACATTTTTGATACTTCCATCAAGTACCCCCTTTAAACATCGTCAAGCGCTGGATTTTGCCCGTGCCCCCTGTTGTAGTGGTGCTTACTTGGTCCTCAGCGCGCACTGTCCAGAAAATTTTAATCACCCAAGGCGACGTAGGGAGGTTGTCACACTGGGCATCCGAAAACCGGGTGCCATCATCCGGCGTAAGATCTCGACAGACCACCCCTTCCCCCCCGGGCAGACTATTTTTAATGAGCGCATTCCAGATATATAAATCTTTTTCAGCCACGGCGCTAGGGTTAGCACACTGCCCGGTAGGCGCCGGGCCATAGCAGTTATTATTGGTGCCGACAGAATTAAGATAGTCCGGAGTTCTAGGAACATTATTCTTATCCAGTGGCTTAATCGCATTGAGATTTTGATTAATACGGTCTGTGATGTCCTGCACCAAAAAGGTTGCCGTTGTACGCTGTGCGGCGATGGTGTTGTTCTGCATGGTCGACAGCAGCAAACCGGCGATGCCTAACAGTCCAAAACTCAACACCAGCACGGCGACCAATACTTCCAGTAAAGTGAACCCGGCGTTTAGGGGCTTTTCAAAATTTTTCATGTTGTTTTTATCCCGCCACTTTTTCAAGCAAAGGTCGACCTACAAAGTTTACCGAAAGGTTGCGCTGCGTTAAGTCGCCTGAGCCTGCACGGTTGTCACGAAACTGAATTACCGCCGTTGCCCCGGCGGTTCCGCTCGGCGAAAATGTCACTGAAGCTTGGGTGCCAATGCCGGTAACCTTGCGGACGGTGCTTGGACCCTCAGGCTGATTGGTATACTTGATGACGAGCACGGTGCCTAGAGTGGCGGTCGGTGCCCGAATAATCCAGCCTTCCATCCAATCTGGAGTGCCATTCAGACAAGTTAAACCATCGCTGCTGGCACAAATGGTCACAGGCCGTCCGCGTCGCTGAGCTTCCTGTCGGGCTATTGAAATGTCGGCTATAAGCTCGTTCGACACACTGGACATGCGTGCGTTTTGAATAAAAACAGTCACATTAGGGATCGCCCAAAGCAATAGTACGCCCAGGAGGGCGACTGTAATCATAAGCTCGATGAGCGTAAAACCGGCATTGCGCAGTTTCATGGGTTACTCCTAATTTTTGACTCAAGCATTAAAGCTGATGAAGCATAAAGGACTCGTTTGTACAAAATCCTTTTTTCCGGACAAGCGGTTTCGCCTAAAGAATCAATGGCGGGAGTTGACAGCGTTTAACAATTGGGTGTTTTGCGCGTTATTGTTCCGGCGCAAGCGCAACTCAGCTTCACTTCCCCCGCCCAAACCGCTACAATCTCTGGCTTCGGTAGTTTTGATGCTGTTGTAGCTCAGTTGGTAGAGCAACTGATTCGTAATCAGTAGGTCGGAGGTTCGATTCCTCTCAACAGCACCATTTGCGTTTGATTAATATCATTAACGCAATCTTCCATCAGTGCCCGCATAGCTCAGGGGTAGAGCAACCGCCTTGTAAGCGGTAGGTCGTCAGTTCGAATCCGACTGTGGGCACCATCCCAAGTTATTGATTGATATTTACTTATTTGCGTTTCGAGAAGTTTAAAACGCCAGTAAAAAATGTGCCGTGGCCATTTTGCGGCCATTAAATCAGGCAATTTAAGCGATTAGCGATATGCATTATTCCAACATGCGGAGTAATGCAAATGGCTCGCAAAAAATCCCGGGTATCACACGACTCAACAGTGGTCGTTATCGTGCGCATTCGCGTCGCAAAGGCTACCCGATTGACTCCATTGTGCAAGTTTTGAAAAAAATGGTCACGGTGATGGATGACAGGCAATAAGTCAGACGGCTATCTGATTCGGAAGTAAGCGGTCGTATTCTGCTTTTACCACTGCATAACACTCACATGACCGCTTTTCCAGCCCGACGCGATCCAGCACCTCTATGCGCCCACGTGTATAGCTAATCAAGCCAGCCTTCTGCAACTTGGCGGCCGCTTCCGTGACGCCTTCTCGGCGAACGCCGAGCATGTTGGCAATCAATTCCTGGGTCATCACTAACTCATTACCCGGCAGGCGATCAAGACTCAGTAATAGCCAACGACACAGTTGCTTGTCGAGGGAATGATGGCGGTTGCAGACTGCTGTTTGTGCCATTTGGGTGATAAATGCCTGCGTATATCGAAGCAATAAGTGAGTGGCTGGGCCGAATTCAGCAAACTTGTCTTGTATAACTTTCGCTTTTAAACGAAACCCTTGGCCCGCGCTTTGCACCACCGCACGGCTGGGCGTTGAGTTTCCGCCCATGAATAATGAAATACCGACCACGCCTTCATTTCCGACAACTGCTATTTCTGCAGAGTCACCATTTTCCATTACGTACAGAATTGAAACAATTGCCGAGGTTGGAAAATACACATACTTTTCAATTTCGCGTGATTCGTACAACACTCGGCCCAACGGCATTTGCAGGAATTCCAGGTCCGGCAACCAGTTCTCCAGCAGTTCATGTGGCAACGAAGCAAGCAAACGATTCTGTTTCATATCTGGCAAATGACTACGCACTGAACCCAAGCCGACAGCGACCGGGACAGGAGTTTTTTTAGACCGAGTCGTGACCGGCATAACATTCCTAAGTAATGAGACTGTATTCATTGAATGCCGATGAGCATTTCTTGAAATATTGATCTTTAATATAGCCAATGAGCATTGGCATTGTATGTACGTTGCAGCACATAAAACCGTACTACTGAATGCGTAATCCGAACATACGCGCTGGACTTAAGTCCGCTGCGCCAGAACTGATTGTGGCAACACTTCGAAAAAATGAAAGATTGAAACGTTGGCTAAATAAATGAGGCACTCTAAATTAAGAATTAGATCGTGGTGACTTCAAACGACTGCTGCGGCTTTTAGTCGTTTACGCTTGACATTGGGCTTTTTTGGCGAAGTAATCGATGTTTTCTTGCTTTTGACATTGTCGCGCGCGTTGTTCAACGCGATGGCTACAGCCGGCAGTTGTGCCCGTTCAGCATTGGCTGGCGTGCTAGTTCCAATGGAGCCTTTGTCGTGATATTCATGCATCAAGGTTTTAATATTACGGCTCACCGTTTGCACACTCGAACCTTTTTTTAACCGCATACAATTTCTTTCACGACATTTTAGTGGTTAGGTTTTAGGGCATAGGCGGCGCGCTGTAATAAAAGCGGTAGCCTGTAAAATTAATGGCACGAAACACAAGCACCAGAGCGGCACTCAAGCCGGTTTCCTGGATTCAAGTTCGAAAGGCGACACGCGGAGGGCGGTTGAATGCTACCTCGTGAGGGGTTAAGAAACCAAGTCATTTGCGCGGGGTGTGGTTGTGTTTGTCCTGGATTCGGGTCAATTGGGCTTGGGTTAACTTGTCCATGCTTTGGCCCTCCGGCAAGTCAGCCCATAGTCGCCCAATCTGATTCTCATTCGTGCCCACGTATGGGAATTTCAAACGCCCTTTTTCAAGAATCCTGAATGTATCCGATGATCGTTGAGCCGCCGTCTTGAGTTTCAGCACCACTTGCCCGACGCGGTTGCCACTGAGCCGCTCGTGGGAGATCGCCGGGCGGGTGATATAGCGGCACAGTTGTTCGAGTCCACGCCGATCATCGGCTGCCATGCGTACCCCGGCGTGCAGGCTGAACCCGTGCGCGTTAGCGCACAGTGCTGAGGATTCACGGCTTTCTGGATGGCGCGGTGCGAGCTGTAGGCTCAGCACCTTCTGCCCCGCACGCGGGCCCTGCGCGATGCGGTAGTGGGCGACGGCGGCTTGCAAGGGGGTCATCACGTCATCCGGATCGATGATGCCCCCGGCCAGAGTGGTCTGGCCATCCTCTTCGACAAGATGACCCAAGCGTGTCAGCCGCCGCAGGATGCGCGTGATGACCTTGCCCAGTAACGCTTGCAGTGCGGCGTGGGTGGGTGCGCTTGCAGGGTGGAAGATGGGTGTGATGGGTGTGATGGGTGTGATGGGTGTGATGGGTGTGATGGGTG
>JAYVYF010000239.1:0-1744 GCA_043784585.1 Burkholderiales bacterium | reverse complement strand
GGGCGAATCGATAATCACTGCAAATGCATTGATGCGCTGGTCATGGCGCGTTTGGTTTTGCTGCGCCTTGTTTGGCACATGGTGCTGCGAAAGAAAATTTGCGTTTGCGGGCAATGGCGACAGAGGGCGATAGGCCTCAGCGCGTAACCACTTTTGCACATCAGGCGTCTTGCTACCCGGCTGATATAAACCGGTATTGAACAGCACGGCAGGATCAATGTCACCCGATACAGCTTCAAGAACAATCGCGCCGGGATTAAGGGCAGTAATACGCGCTCGTAATTCGCCGGTGATTTGAGGAGCCACCAAATCTGTTTTGGTGATCACGATACGATCCGCCACGGCGGCTTGTTTTAATGCTTCGGCATATTCATCAAGCTGTTTCATGCCATGTGCGGCATCCACGCTGACAACAATGCCTGACAATGAGTAGCGCGCGGCTACCAACGGCATTTCGATCAAGGTATGCATGATCGGCGCCGGGTCAGCGAGGCCGGTGGTCTCAATCACCACGCGCTTGAACATCGGCACCTCACCATTCGCGCGCTTGAAATACAAATCGCGCAACGCGGTCACCATGTCTCCCGCCACGGAGCAGCAAATGCAGCCATTCGCCATGATGATCATATTTTCGCTGGCCTCGCGCACCAATAAATGATCAATCGATACCGCACCGAATTCATTGATCAGCACCGCAGTCTCGCTCATCGATGGATGTTTGAGCAGGCGATTGAGCAACGTGGTTTTACCACTGCCCAAAAAGCCGGTGAGCAACGTGACCGGCGTAATGATAGATGCAGACATGGAAACTATTTACACTCGGCGCACAGGCCGCGTATTTTTAAATCGACCTCGGTGGTGCTAAACCCGGTGGGTAGTTTTACGTTCATTTTCGGCTGTACCTTATCCAGGCAAAACGTTTGCCCGCAGGTGTTGCAGGTGAAGTGTGCATGCGCATGAGATTGGGCGTGATGCGCACTATTTTTGCCCGCAGCTTGTGCACCGGCCTCGGTATTCAGCATAAACCGCCACACGCGATCATCACCCGCAATGCGATGCGCGATACCCACGCCCACCAGCCAATCCAGCACGCGATACACCGTCACCCGATCAATGGTGTGGCGCGTTGCAATCATCGCCGCCACATCAAGATGTGACATGGCATGATCGCTACTCAAAAGCGTTGCGAGCACCGCCACGCGCGGCTCGGTCACCCGTTCGCCGGTTGCGCGGAGGGTCGCCTGAGCCTGAGGAATTTTTTCCAGATACGCGAGTTTCATGAGGATTGAGTTTTGTGTTGTTGAACCTACAAACACGCCTATTCTAATACCGGTCGCGCCGCAGATGCAATTGAGTCGCAAAAAGGTTTTTTCAATATTCAAACACTAGCACCAGCATGCCGTTCAAGCCATTTCTATGCCGAATAGCGCTTCTGAATTGGTTTGGCGTTGCCAGATAATAATGCGAGAAGTCGGCTCGAGGGATAAATCCGGACTGGCTAGTGACAAGGTTGGGGATGTGCTCGGGCTGCTCTCGTGCAAATGCACGAATCGGGTGAAGTTCTGGTGCGTCGGGCGCAATTGTTGAAGCGCGTGTTCGATATCGACATCGAGCGCTGCCCGCATCGCGGCGGGCAACTGAAGCTCATCGCGGCCATCGAGGATGCGGCCGCCATCGCCCGCATCCTCACGCATCTGGGGCTGGCCGCGCAGCCGCCACTGCGCGCGCCGGCGAGACGGGTGGA
>JAYVYF010000238.1:0-2905 GCA_043784585.1 Burkholderiales bacterium | reverse complement strand
AGCGCAGCCAGCACGGTGCGCAACGTGATGTAGCCAAACACATTGAAGGTGCGAACATCACGGCCGAGCCATTGGAAAATTTCAAGCAGCATATTCAGTGGGCTCCGTGCGCTGGGTTATGAATATTGAAATCGGGAACCAACTTTTCGACCACGCGTTCCATCTTCATAAATCGCGAACCTTTTACCAGCACCGTGACATTTGGTGCGAGCAATTTTCCAAGCTCTTCCAATAAGTCGTCAGACGATTCAAAATGCCAACCGTCGCGACCCAGTTCAAGCACGGTTTGCTCCGTCAGCGTGCCGAGCGCAAACAAGCCATCCAGCGCGGCATGGCGGGCGTAGCTGCCGATCTCGGCGTGCATCGCGGGCGCATCAGCACCCAGCTCGCCCATATCGCCCAGCACCAAATATCGCTTGCCCGGTTTTGCCGCCAGCACATCAATGGCGGCGCGCACCGAATCCGGGTTCGCGTTGTAAGTGTCGTCAATAATGGTGGCATCTTTGTGGCCACTGTAAGCCCGCAAACGACCCGCCACACCCTCAAAATCTTCGAGGCCCCGGCACACTGTCTTAAGTGGCACATCCACGGCAATGGCGGTGGCTGCTGCGGCAAGGGCGTTGCGCTGGTTATGTTCACCGACCACGAATAAATTTACGTCCACCGATTCTCCGGCATGCTTGATTACCAGCGTCTGCGCGGAAAATTCGCCCACCACATCATCATCAGAATCAATGCCAAAACTGACCACTCGCCGTCCATCATTCAGGCCGCGCCAATAGCCACCGAAACGATCATGCATATTCACCACGGCAATTCCGTGTGCAGAAAGCCCGGCAAAGATCTCGCCCTTTGCCTGTGCAATCAATTCGCGCGAGCCGACTTCACCGATATGCGCGGTGCCGGCCATGATGACGAGCGCCACATCAGGCAACAGCAGGCGCGTCAAATAGTCGATTTCGCCCAGATGATTCATGCCCATTTCGAACACGGCATATCGATGTTCACTATTCAGCCGAAGCATCATCAGCGGCATGCCAATATGGTTATTAAGATTGCCTGCCGTAGCCAGAACCGCCGCATTCCCGGATTCGCCGACATGCGCGCGCAAGATTGAACGCAACATTTCTTTGACGGTGGTTTTGCCGTTACTGCCGGTCAGCGCGATGATGGGAATCGAAAATTGTCTGCGCCAATGTTGCGCCAACTGGCCTAACGCCAGCACCGTGTCATCAACAACAATTTGTGGCATTGCAGAAGCTGTTGCCACTTCGCGCGAGGTGAGCGCCACACGGGCGCCGCGTGCCAGCGCCTTTTCAATATAATAATGGCCATCAAAATTTTCGCCTTTGATGGCAATAAATAATTCGCCTTTGGCCACGGTACGGCTATCAATGGATACGCCGATAAAGGTCGCATCACCGTTAATGAGGCGGGCACCCAATTGATGCGCGGCGGCGGCGGCGGTCATGTTGATCGTCATGCCGCGCTTTTCACCTTGCGCCCGGTCCAGCGGGCCAGCGCCTCGCGCGCTTCTTCCACATCGCTGAAACGGTGTTTGATATCGCCCACGATCTGATAATCCTCGTGGCCCTTGCCCGCGATCAGCACGATATCGCCCGCGCGCGCTTCGTTCAGCGCTTCATAAATGGCTTGATGACGGTCCTCGATCGCGCGATATTTGGCGCCCTTCATGGCAGGCTCGATATCGGAAATAATGGCGTAGGGATTTTCGTTGCGCGGATTGTCGGAAGTAATAAAGGTCACATCCGCGTACTGCGCAGAAATCGCGCCCATCAAGACTCGTTTGCCACGATCTCGGTTGCCGCCGCAGCCAAACACTGAAATTAATCTACCATTGTGCGGAACGATGGCGGCTATCGTCGACAACGCTTTTTCGAGCGCATCGGGCGTATGCGCGTAATCCACCACCACCAGCGGCTTGTTGCTGTCGCTAAAATTATCATCTGCCGCGCGCACGGCTTGCATGCGACCCGGTACGGGTACCAACTCGCCCGCCAGACGTGCAGCCTGCTGCAGCGTAATTCCGCTCGCCACCAGCACACCAATGACCGCCAATAAATTGCTGATGTTGAACGCACCCAGAATGCTGCTTTCAACTTCTGCATCACCATGCGCGCTGCGAATCGAGAACGAAAGGCCGCTCGCCGATACCGATAAATTTGACCCGACCAGATCAGCAAATTTGCTGCCCCCGTTACAGGCATAGCGAATCACCTTCATGCCCCGCCCGGCCGCGCCATTGGCTAATTCACGGCCATACACATCATCAACATTAATCACGGCGGTTTGTAAGCCACTAGCTAAGAACAGCTTTGCTTTAGCCGCGCCATAGGCTTCCATGGTGCCGTGATAATCGAGGTGATCACGGGTGAGATTGGTGAATACCGCCACATCGAATTTCATATAGTCGACGCGGCCCTGATCGAGGCCGTGACTGGAAACTTCCATCGCGCAAGTGGCCGCACCCGCATCCACCAGTTCACGTAGCGTGCGCTGTAGCACCACCGCATCAGGGGTGGTGTTGTCGGACGGTGTCAGCGCGCCGACCAATCCATTGCCGATCGTGCCCAGCACCGCCGAGATTCGCCCGGCGCGCTGTAGCGCCTGCGCCACCCATTGCGATACCGTCGTTTTACCGTTGGTGCCGGTTACACCAACCATCCACAGCGCGCGCGACGGGTTGCCATAGACATGGGCACCGATAGCACTGGCGTGTGATTTCAGATTGATGGCCGCAATATGCGGCACTTTCCATTCTGGCTTCCACTCAAAATGGTCGGCGTCGTAGATCACCGCCGACACTCCGCGCATGATGGCGTCCGATATAAAGTTGCGGCCATCGTGCACCGCCCCGGGATACGCCACGAACGCAAAACCCTGT
>JAYVYF010000237.1:0-2566 GCA_043784585.1 Burkholderiales bacterium | reverse complement strand
GCGGCGATTGCATACGGCCTTGATAACGAAAGTAAAGGCACCTTTGCGGTGTTTGATTTAGGCGGTGGTACGTTTGATATTTCGATTCTGAAACTGACCAAGGGCGTATTTGAAGTGCTCGCGACCAACGGTGACTCGTCGTTGGGTGGTGATGATTTTGACCAAGCGATTGGGGCGCATTGGCGAAAGCAATTGGGGCTTGCTTCGGCCGATCATGGCGATACACGCAGGCTGCTGATGAAAGCCCGCGAAGTCAAAGAAATGCTGACCACGCAGACCCACGCAGAATCCACGTTGAAACTTTCTTACGGCCAGGAATTCAAGCTGCGCTTATCGCAAGACGAATTCTGGACGATGACCGCAGCTCTCGTACAGCGCAGTCTGCAGCCGGTAAAAAAAGCGCTTCGCGATGCGAAGCTAAACGTGGCCGATGTTGATGGCATTGTCATGGTGGGCGGCGCGACACGCATGCTGCATGTGCAGCGTGCAGTCACCGATTTTTTTAACAAATCCACGCTGAACAATCTCGATCCCGATAAAGTCGTAGCACTCGGAGCCGCCATCCAGGCAAATGCGCTCGCGGGCAATCGCACCGGTGAAGATATATTGTTGCTCGATGTGATTCCGCTATCGCTCGGTTTGGAAACGATGGGTAGCTTGGCCGAAAAAGTAATCCCCAGAAACTCGACCATTCCCATTGCCCGTGCGCAAGAATTCACCACCTACAAAGACGGCCAAACCGCGATGGTGATTCACGTGGTGCAGGGCGAGCGTGAGCTGGTCAAAGACTGCCGATCCCTCGCGCGCTTTGAGCTGCGCGGCATCCCGCCGATGGTGGCCGGGGCTGCGCGCATTCAGGTCACCTTTCAAGTTGATGCGGATGGTTTGTTGTCGGTAGCCGCGCGTGAAACCGTGAGCGGCGTATCCACCCAAATTGAAGTCAAACCCTCATATGGTTTAAGTGATAACGAAATCGCTGAGATGCTGAAAGCGAGTTTTAATTACGCTAAAGATGATGCTGATGCTCGGGTGTTGAGTGAAGAGCGCGTGGATGCGGTGCGCTTGATCGATGCGGTAGAGGCCGCACTTAAAAAAGATGGTGAAGCCTTGCTGGATTCGGCAGAGCGCGCAGAAATTTGCGACGCAATTTCGGTATTAAAGCCTTTGATTAAAACCGGTGATGCCCGTGCCATCAAAACCCAAGCGGCTGAGTTATCGCGCACCACTGAAAACTTTGCCGCGCGCCGCATGGATCGCAGTGTGGCCGATGCACTCAGGGGGCGGAAACTCGAAGATATGCAGTTTTTATGAGTAGAAAATGATGACCACTATTAAAATCCTCCCCCACGAAAGTCTCTGCCCCGCCGGTCTCGAATTCGATGCGCCGGTTGGCGAAACCATCTGCGATGCGCTGCTCAGAAATCACATCGAAATCGAGCACGCCTGCGAAAAATCGTGCGCCTGTACCACCTGTCACGTCATCATCCGTGTAGGTATCGGCTCGCTTGATGACGCGGAGGAAAAAGAAGAAGACATGCTCGACATGGCATGGGGCTTAACCCCGCTGTCGCGCCTCTCGTGTCAGGCCAAAGTGCGCGGTGAACCGCTAACAATCGAGATCCCCAAATACACCATCAACCACGCCCGCGAGACACACTGATGGCCGCGATCAAATGGACCGATACGCTCGAAATCGCGATTCAATTGCTGGACGCGCATCCCACAGTCGATCCCAAAACAATCCGCTTTACCGACCTGCATCGCTGGGTGTCAGAATTGCCGGAATTCGACGACGATGCAAGCCGCTCCAATGAAAAGATTTTGGAAGCGATTCAGATGGCATGGATTGAGGAAATTAGTTAGGCGTTGAATCCGAAACCTAAAGCACGATAGCGTTTCATCGGCCCAACTTGAGTGCCAGGCTCAGATAAAGTGACCTTTGGGGGCAGAGGTCGGTATCCTTTATCTGCGCGAGACAACGTAAACCTACAAACCCAAGCGGTACGAACCTGACCTCTCCACTTTCTCAGGCAAACCAGTCGAGGCGTAACCCGTCCCTCACGCGGACCACCAAAGCCAGCGAGTAAGCAGGTCAAGCAAAGCAAGGCCGGGGTGACCGCCTCGAAATGGTGGAGCTAAAATTTATGGCGTACGTCCAGCAACCACAACAAAAAACCGCTACAAATCTTCATTCGAAAAAAGAACCGCTAACATCCACGAGCGTTTTGAACCACAAAGGCTCGAAAGTGCCTGGTAGTGCCAGAGGTTTGATATCCATTTAGGGAATAAGCGTTAGCACCAAAATTCAATGGCGTATGCGACGACTCGTGGCGTCCGTTCGCTCATCCGGGCTACGCGTGCACTTTTAATTTAGCAACTTCAAATCCCTTCAATACCCGAAATAAATACTGTAGCGCCCGATGTATATCGCTGCGCTTGCGGCATACACTACGCTAGTCGTGTCACTTTTAAGGAGCAGAGATGGCCCGTAAAATCATCTTCACGTCGAACGCGGCAAAGCCACCGGCCGTATACAGTCAGGCGGTTAAAGCGGCCGGCTTGGTGT
>JAYVYF010000236.1:0-2544 GCA_043784585.1 Burkholderiales bacterium | reverse complement strand
CGCGAATCACTTCAAATATTTTTTGCACCATGATCGGTGCCAAGCCCATCGATGGTTCATCCAGCAGCAATAGTTTGGGACGCGCCATCAGCGCGCGGGAAATCGCCAGCATCTGTTGCTCGCCACCGGATAGCGTGCCGGCGGTTTGCCTAGCGCGCTCTTTGAGACGCGGGAAGAGCGTGAACTTTTCTTCAATATCCACTTTGATTTGCGCGCGATCATTGCGGGTGTACGCCCCCATTTGCAAATTTTCTTCAATCGTCAAACCGGGAAATACACCTCGCCCCTCCGGCACCAGCACCAAGCCTGCCGCCGCCAGTTTGTGCGGCGGAGTGCCAATTACATTTTGCCCGCTGTAGGTAATGGTGCCACCAGCTGGTACTAACAGGCCCGTAATGGCTTTTAAAGTGGTGGTTTTACCGGCACCGTTCGCGCCAATCAAGGTGACTAGTTCACCCTCATTTACGTCGAGCGAGATACTTTTTACCGCGCGAATCCCACCGTAATTTATTTCCACATCGGTTAGCGTTAGCAAGCTCATGCGGCAATCTCCACTGCTGCACCGAGATAGGCTTCGATCACTTTGGGATCACGCTGCACCTCGGATGGTGTGCCCTCGGCAATTTTTTTGCCGTAATCGAGCACGGCAATTCGGTCGCATAAACCCATCATTAATTTTACATCGTGCTCGATTAATAAAATCGTGATGCCCTGCGCACGAATAGAACCGATCAACTTTCGCAGCGACATTTTCTCGGTTGCGTTCATACCGGCGGCGGGCTCATCAAGCGCCAGAACTTTCGGATCAGTCGCCAATGCACGGGCAATTTCCAAGCGGCGCTGATCGCCGTATGAAAGATGTTTGGCCAGATCATTGGCGCGATGGCCGACATTCACAAAATCGAGCAGCTCATGCGCACGTGCTTCAATCGCGGCTTCCTCGCGTCTTGCCCCGCGGTGCCGTGTAACAGCACCCCACACGCCGGTATGAGTCCGCACATGGCGGCCAATCATCACGTTTTCAATCGCGCTCAGATTATTAAATAAACGAATATTCTGAAACGTCCGTGCCACACCAAGCCTGGCAATGCGGTCTGGCGTGATGCCGGTGAGCGGCTGACCGTTGAAACTCACCACGCCGTCGTCATGCTGATAAAGACCCGTCAGCACATTAAACATGGTGGTTTTACCGGCACCGTTCGGGCCGATCAACCCGAAAATATGGCCTTGCTGAATGGCGAAGCTCACATCCGATAAAGCCGTCAGGCCGCCGAATCGCTTGGTAATATTTTTGGCTTCAAGAATGGTCGCCATGGTTAGGCGTCCTTGGCCGTAGTGCCAACGGCCAGCTCGCGTTTTCGCACCGCCGACGAAATAAGTCCAGCGGGACGGAACAGCATCATGACCACCATCGCAAAACCAAACAACAACATGCGCAATACCTCGGCTTCTATAATCTGTCGACCAAACAACGCTTTTTGTGCGGGCTCCACCGTATAACGCAAAAGCTCAGGTACGAAAGACAGCAGCACCGCGCCCACAATCACGCCCCAAATATTGCCCATCCCGCCTAACACCACCATCGCCAGAATCATCACGCTCTCGGTCAAGCCAAAACTGGTGGGGTCGATAAAGCCCTGAATGGCCGAGAAAATGCCGCCCGCGATGCCGCCAAAGGAAGCGCCCATGGCAAACGCCAGCAACTTGAGTTTGGTGGTGTCGATACCCGTGGCGCGCGCCGCCAGTTCGTCTTCGCGGATTGCCTCCCACGCGCGACCAATGCGCGAATTTTGTAGGCGAAGATTAATCACAATTATTACCATCAAGGCAAACAATAGGAAGTAATAATATTTGATGAGTCCCGGAAGAACAAAACCCCCAATGCTAGTGTCGTTGCCGAAATCCATGCCGAAAAGTTTGATGGGATCAATGGTGCTGATACCTTTGGGACCGTTGGTGATGTTGATGGGCGACGATAAATTATTCATAAAAATTCGCACGATTTCGCCGAAGCCAAGCGTCACAATGGCCAGATAGTCGCCGCGTAATTTCAGCGTCGGCGTGCCCAACAGTACGCCAAAAATACACGCCATCAACGCACCAATCGGCAGAATGACCCAGATCGGTAAATGTAGGCCAAAGTGCGGCGAGGCGAGCAGCGCATAGGTGTATGCACCAATTGCATAAAACGCGATGTAACCCAGGTCGAGCAGTCCAGCAAAGCCGACCACAATGTTCAGGCCCAGCGAAAGCATGGCGAATATGATGGCGAGATTGGTAATCCGCACCCACGCCATGCCCTGCATCGCCAATACAAAGGGCAACGCGGCCAACGCAATCGCGATCAGGGCCGAACCGGTCCAAAACAGTGCAGGATGTTTGCGAAGTTTTGCGGGTAAATATGTTTCTGCAAAATTGGTCATGATTTAGTTTCTGCTGTTAAGCGCGATCGGATACGCGTTCGCCCAGTAAACCGGATGGGCGGAATACCAGCACCAATATCAGCACAAAAAATGCGTAGACATCTTTGTAGTCGCTGCCGAA
>JAYVYF010000235.1:0-8462 GCA_043784585.1 Burkholderiales bacterium | reverse complement strand
GTCGCGGTGCCGAGTGTGGCGACCGCATTCTCGACGCCATTCTGCGCAAGCGCCACCACATCCATATAGCCTTCAACGACAATCGTGGTTTGCGTATCGCGAATCGAACGGCGCGCCTGAAAAAGCCCGTATAACTCGCGGCCTTTTTCGAACAGCGGGGTCTCCGGTGAGTTCAAATATTTGGGTTCGCTTTTTTTCTCAGACAAACCGATCATGCGACCACCAAAACCAATCACATTGCCGCGCTGATCCAAAATCGGAAACATCACGCGATCCCGAAATCGATCGTAGCGGCGGCCTTCATCGTTATCAATCACCAGTCCGCACTCGCTTAACGCACCAGCGGTGTAATCCTCGACCGCACCTTTTAAACCTTGCCAATCGTCAGGCGCATAGCCAAGACCAAACTTGGCCGCAATCTCGCCACTCACCCCGCGGCCTTTGAAATATTCAATCGCTTTAGGTGCGTTTTTTAACTCGCGCCGATAAAAATCGCGTGCTGCCGACATTACCTCGTTTAAAGATGCTGCTTCGCGAGCACGCTCAATCGATTCGCCTGAATTAGCTTCCTGCGGCATGGTGAGCCCCACGCCCTCAGCTAATTCGCGCACGGAATCGCGGAAACCCATGCCCGCATATTCCATCAAAAACGAAATCGCTGTCCCATGTGCGCCGCAACCGAAGCAATGATAAAACTGCTTTTGCGGACTCACTGAAAAGCTGGGGCTTTTCTCATTGTGAAACGGGCAACAAGCAGAATAATTCTGCCCTGCCTTTTTTAGTTTCACGTGTTTATCCACCACGTCAACGATGTCAACGCGGGCAAGCAACTGCTGTATGAAATCCGGTGGAATCATCAGGCCTCAATTATAGGCGACGAACGAATTAGCTGAAACGTGGTGTTAGCTCAACCGCGCCTTCACGACACCCGACAGCTTACCCATGTCCGCACGCCCGGCCACGCGTGGACGCAAGGTGTTCATCACCTTACCCATATCCTTTGCGCTAGTCGCGCCAGTCTCAGCAATCACCACGTCCAGCACTACAGCCAGTTCGGCGTCCGACATTTGTGCCGGCATATAAACTTCCAGTACGGCCACTTCGAATTGCTCTTTTGCCACCAAATCAAGTCGGTTTCCGGCGGTAAATTGCTCGATAGAATCTTTGCGCTGCTTCAACATTTTTTCAATGACGTTCAACACCACATCGTCGGTAATTTCAATGCGTTCATCGACTTCTTTTTGTTTCAGCGCCGAAGTAAGCAGGCGAATTGCGTTGAGCTTGTCGGCTTCGCGCGCCTTCATGGCCGTTTTCATGTCTTCGTTGATGCGTTCACGTAATGTCATTTTTGCGCTCCTAAAATTCGCCTCAAAAAATAAAGCCAAAATAAAAAAGGCAGAGAGCTTTCGCACTCTGCCTCAAAAGATTTTTGCTCTTGCGAAACTTAATAAAGTTTCGGCGGCAGCATTTGGCTGCGCAGGCGTTTGTAGCGGCGCTTCACGGCAGCAGCGTGTTTGCGCTTACGCTCGGCGGTTGGCTTTTCGTATGACTCGCGAGCACGAAGCTCGGTCAACAAACCGGTTTTTTCAACAGCACGTTTAAAGCGGCGCAGGGCGACATCAAACGGCTCATTTTCTTTCAATCGAATCAATGGCATTTCAAAAAACCTTTCTACTTTCTAGTTATGCCCGCCCAATTTAGCGCCGCTGAGAAGCTGCTGCGGAGTGGCTATGAATTGTGGGTCTGAAGGTACTAATTTCTTTTTACGGCGACTTTCACCGCACAGAGCCTAATATAATAGCCGTTTACACTTGTTTTGCCAAGTAAGAACTTGCACAACAGGCCTCAAAAGGAAAAATCCCGCGTGCTCATTTTAGGTATTGAAACATCATGCGACGAGACTGGCGTAGCGCTATACGATACCGCGCTATCCGCGTCCTCGGGTTTGCTGGCGCATGCCCTACATTCCCAAATCGCACTGCACGCGGCTTACGGCGGCGTCGTGCCCGAACTCGCATCGCGGGATCATATTCAGCGCCTTATCCCCCTGATAGAGAAGGTTTTAGAAGAGAGCAACCGCTTACTTAGCTCAGTCGATGCCATTGCGGTCACCGAGGGTCCGGGCTTGGGAGGCGCGTTGATGGTGGGCACCAGTGTGGCAGCAGGGTTGGGCTTGGCTCTAGGCAAACCGGTGGTTGGCATCCACCATTTAGAAGGTCATTTATTATCGCCGCTACTGGCCGAACCTAGGCCAAAATTTCCATTTGTAGCGCTACTGGTATCTGGCGGGCATACACAATTGATGGCCGTTGAGGCAGTTGGACACTATATCTTGCTCGGCGAAACAGTGGATGACGCTGCCGGCGAAGCTTTCGACAAAACCGCCTCACTGCTTGGTCTGCCTTATCCGGGCGGTGCCGCATTAAGTGAACTTGCCCGCCAAGGGAATGTAAAGAAATTTCCGCTTCCGCGTCCCATGATGCATAGCGGTGATCTGGAATTCAGCTTCAGCGGCTTGAAAACGGCTGTGCTGATGCTAACTAAAAAGCTCACCAATACGACCGGGGCCCTTGCTGACGATATTCGTGCGGACATTGCAGCATCATTTCAGGCGGCGGTGGTGGATGTGCTCGTCGCAAAATGCCTTGCCGCACTTAAACAAACCGGCATGAAAGCGCTGGTGGTGTCCGGCGGAGTAGGTGCAAACCATTCACTGCGCAACACCCTATTGCGCGATACCGAGCGTATCGGGGCACAGGTGTTTTTCCCACCGTTGGAATTTTGCACCGATAACGGTGCAATGATCGCGTTCGCCGCGGCACTTCGAATCGAGGAGGATCCTGATTTACTTTTGCAAGCAACGCACGGCTTCAACGTTCGGCCGCGTTGGAATTTAGAGATGACTAATCTGGCGCGCCACGACGGTAATTAGTTTGCGCGAGTTCCAACTGTTCTTCGGCAGATTTTACCGCCGCTTCCAGCCTCTCGATTCGCTCACGGTAGGCGTCGGTGCGTAAAATCGAATTATTGCGCTCCCGCACTATTATTCGCTGCTCACCCTCACGCGGCTCTTGTCCGTCTTCAAGCGCTTTTTTTGCGCTTTCCAAATTTGCTTGAGTCGCATCTACCGCCATTTTTAGCTTATCCCGCTCCGCAGCACGCGCTTTGATACGTAAAGCCACGTCAACCGACGTTTCTTTGCCGCCTCCTGCCAACCCCGTCGCGCCTGCGCGTGCGCCTACCGGCGAATTAATAATGTTGGTCGTGGTATCAGCCGTAATACGCTCCGCCTTTTCGCCCGGTTTCGGGGCTTTGTCGGAATAAGTTACTTTGCCATTGGCGTCGACGTATTTGTACAGCACTTGTGCGCTTACTTGCACCGACGAAGCGATCAATCCGGCGGCTAATAACGAAATCAAACTAAATCGTTTCATACGATTTCTCCTTGTGTCTCATTGGCTGAATGCCCGCACTCCCAATTGATCTGGCACAGACGCCGCATGAAGAATCGCGTTTAAATTTAACGGTCTGCCAGGACATGGTGCGCGCATCAAGCATCTGTAAACGACCGGTGAGTGGTAACCCCACACCCGTTAACAGGCGCAATGCTTCCGATGCCTGCATGGCTCCAATGATGCCGACCAAGGGCGCAAACACGCCCATCAGCGCACAACGCTCCTCATGGATATCGTCAGTCTGGCTATCATCCGGGAACAAGCAGTGGTAGCACGGACTATTCGCGAGGCGAAAATCGAAGCTCGTAATCTGCCCGTCAAAACGAATCGCCGCGCCGGAAACAAGTGGCTTTCGGTAGTGTACGCAGGCACGGTTTACAGCGTGCCGAGTAGCAAAATTGTCGGTGCAATCCAGCACCACATTAGCTTTAGAAACGTGCTCGGCAACGGCGTCTGCTGCAAGGCGTTCTGTCACCGGCGTGACGCGAATATCCGCGTTTAATGCCTGCATTGATGCTGCTGCAGACAGCGCCTTGTTGGTGCCAATGCCAGACTCTCGATGAATAATCTGGCGCTGCAGGTTAGTCAAATCCACCTCATCACCATCCACCACAGTGATCTCGCCAACCCCCGCCGAGGCCAAGTACATGAGCGCAGCCGAGCCCAAGCCACCGGCACCAATCACTAATGCGTGGGAAGCCGCCAATTTTTGCTGTGCCTCGATCCCAAATTCTTCCAGCAAAATATGGCGGCTATACCGCAACAGCTCTCGATCATTCATGAGCACCTTCATGCATCACGCGCAGCAATGCCAATATTTCTATTTTCCCGCAGCAGGCTTAACGTCAACCTTTGCCTCAGATTTTGGCGCCTGCTTTACCGGCAACGCTGCTGCAGCAGTTTTAACACCGTTCTTGGAGCCGGGCGTTGTAACTGCATTTGAAGCCAGCAATTCTTTTGGATTTGCAGCCACTGGCAGCCCTTTCAAGAAATTCATTGCCTGCTGCAATACAAAATCTACGGGTTTGCCGTCAGCGCCATCAAGTGGTTTGTATTCCACAGGCTTATCTTCTGCTGACTTGACATCGGCGACTTTTGCATCACCGGCTACGACAGGAGTGGCAGCGCCTCTTTTACCCGCTTCAGCCGCTGGCTTCACCGCCACCTCATTTAACTTTTTAAGCGTTTCCATTTTCAGCGCCTCAGACTTAAGTGCATCAGCAGCTTTTTTCTCATCATCGCCAATCAGGTGACGCTCTAGATCAGCCTCACGCATTTCGATACGTTGCGAGCCGTCCGTCACCATCTGGTCAGGCGTGATGCCCTTCGCCTGAATCGAACGTCCATTCGGTGTGAAATAACGAGCGGTGGTGAGCTTCATCGCGCTGTTGTTATTGAGCGGTAGAATCGTTTGCACAGAGCCCTTGCCGAATGTTTGCGAGCCCATGATCACAGCACGCTTATGATCCTGCAAAGCTCCCGCAACAATTTCAGACGCGGATGCGCTGCCGTTATTGACCAACACCACCATCGGAATGTCTTTAATTGAGGGCGGGAGTTTGGCGATGTAATCTTCTTTCGACGAATTCCGCAAATAATTTTCTTTGCGTGCGGTGAGATGCATCTTCGAATCTTCTACTCGCCCGTCGGTATAAACCACCAACGCGTCTTTGGGCAAAAATGCCGCGGACACAGCTACTGCAGAATTCAACAGTCCACCCGGGTCGTTACGCAAATCCAGCACGATACCTTTGAGTGCCCCGTTGTTTTGCTTGTAGGCATCATTGATCGCACGCACCATTTTTTCAGCGGTCGCCTCTTCAAACTGGGCCAGCCGAACATAGGCATATCCGGGCTCAATCGCGCGGGCACGAACGCTCTGAATTTCGATCACGGCACGCCGAATTTTAAACACCAGCTCTTTATTTTCGCCTTTGCGCAAAATTGTAAGCGTAACGTCGGTTCCCGGCTCACCCTTCATCCGTTTTACAGCGTCGTTAATCGACACGCCGCGCAAGCTGACGTCATCCACTTTAAAAATATAGTCGCCCGCTTTTACCCCCGCTTTAAAAGCAGGCGTGTCATCAATTGGCGAAATAACTTTGACCAAGCCATCTTCTTGGCCCACTTCTATCCCGAGACCACCAAATTTACCGGTGGTAACAGTTTGCATTTCTTTAAACGCATCTGCATCCAGAAACGCTGAGTGCGGATCCAGGCCCGTCAACATGCCGTTAATCGCCTCTTTTATCAGGCGCTTATCATCCACATCTTCCACGTAGTCGCTTTTAATGCGCCCAAACACTTCGGACAGCATGCGCACCTCTTCAATCGGAAGATTCAACGTGGTTTTTTGTTTCTCGGCAGTGGCCGAAAAATTCAAGCTTAACGCAACGCCTACTACAGCACCCAAGCCCACTAATCCCACCGCTTTGAGCTTGGTGCCGGAGGGATGGTCTTTGGTTTTCGATTGCAACGCAGGTTTGGTTCGACTATCGTTCATTTTCATTACCTTAGTGTTGTTACCATCATGGCATACCTGACGCTTTGGTTATTGCCGCCAATTTTGCGCCGTGGCACCTAACCAACAGTGCGTTTAATTAACCATTTACCGGCCAATCCATTTCATCGGATCGAACGGTTTCCCTTCATGACGTAATTCAAAATATACACCTGATTCCAACGCACCACCGGTCGATCCGACCGACGCGATGCTCTCACCCGACTGCGTATTTTCACCCACCGATTTCAATAAACTTTCATTGTTGCCGTAAAGACTCATGTAGCCATTACCGTGGTCCAGAATCAATAAGTTACCAAATCCTCGTAACCAATCTGCAAATACTACCCGCCCGTCCGCCACCGCCCTCACTGACTGCCCAGACTCGGCTTTAATGAAAACGCCTTTCCAAGTAACGCCACCACCTTCCCTTGGAGTACCAAAACGGCCTGCAAGTTCACCGCGCGCCGGTAATTTCAGTTTTCCTCTCAAGCTTTCAAACGCTCGTCCCGCAAAGCCCGCATCTGCCACACTTTCAACTACACTTTCAGGCGGCACCACCAGCGTGCTCGACGATGCAGGCGGTGACTTATTCGGCGGTAAATTGGACGACATAGGATCTACGCGCGCCTCTGGCTTACGGATGTTGGCCACCAGCCCTTTAGCGAGGCGCTCCTTGTCGAGCTCTTTTGCTTTGTCGTTTTCTTTCTCTTTTTCTTTCTCTTTTTCCCTAATTTTTTCCTGCTGACGCCTCTGCTCTTTTAACTGCTCGGTACGCCGCGCCGCCGCTCTAATTAAATCTTTGGTAATCTGGTCGACCAATTTACTGAGTCGATCTTCATCCCGCTTCAAACGACCAATTTCGTTCCGCCCTTTGCTGATGTCGCCTGCAATCCGATTCAACAGCTTCTGCCTCGCCATCCGCTCTTCATCGATCGCAACACGTGCTTTCTGCTGTTCAATCGCGTTTGTAGCCAGTTCGTCTTTTTTGACGCGCGCGCCTGTCTCTAGTTCTGCCAATTTTGTGAGCGTTTGTTTCAGCTTGGCGATAAGCAGCGCTCGCGATCTGGAAATATAGCCAAAATACTGTAACTCCCGTTCAACCGCTGCCACATCCTGCCCATCGAGCACCAGCCGCAACGCGTCTGCGCTGCCATGCATGTATTGATGGCGGATCACGCGATCCAGCAACATTTGTTGTTTTCCCACATTTGCGCGAGCAGCATCGATGGCCTTCTGGGTCTCGGTGAGCGCCTGACCAATGCTGGTTTGTTGGGCATTCAACTCGGTTAAGCTGCGATTGACCTCGCTAATCGCTTTTTCTGACGTTTTCAGCGCATCTGCCGCTTCGGCGCGCGACTCTTCGCTCTTGGCAACGTTGCGTTGCAGTTGCTCGATTCGCCCGCGCAATTCATCGAGGCGTTTTTTTTCCGCGTCTGCCGACGTTTTCTGGGCACCGGCAGATGCCGCAAACCCTAACATCCACGCGGCTTCCAACGCGACTATCCCAATCAAAATTAATCGCTTTGCTGACACTAAAACAAGCCCGGTTTTTCCACTATTTAATAACCCACTATTGCACAATTTACATCACGTTATTTTTGCGTCAGTCGCAACATCTGCATCTGGTTTTTGTACACCTGCCTGTGCCGCCACAGCCGCAGCCGCATTAGCGATATCCGCTGGGTTCCCCAGATAATAGTGACGAATCGGTTTCAAATCGTCGGTCAGCTCGTACACCAGCGGAACCGCGGTTGGGATATTAAGGTTAACGATATCCACGTCTGAAACATGATCCAGATGTTTGATCAGCGCACGCAGCGAATTGCCGTGTGCCGCGATGATGACGCGCTTCCCCGCATGGATTTGTGGCGCAATTTCCAACTGCCAATAGGGCACGACGCGCGCCACCGTGTCCTTCAAGCACTCTGTCAACGGGATTTCTTCAGGCAGCAACGAGGCGTAGCGAACATCTTTGGCCTCATAACGAGGATCGACTGCCGAAAGTGCGGGCGGCGGCGTATCGTACGAACGACGCCATACCAGCACCTGTTCTGCACCAAATTTCGCGGCTGTTTCAGCTTTGTTCAACCCTTGCAGTGCGCCATAGTGGCGCTCGTTTAATCGCCAATGCTTGATAACCGGAATCCAGCGACGGTCAAGTGCTTCCTGCACGAACCACAGAGTACGAATCGCGCGGGTCAGCAGCGAGGTGTAGGCCAAATCAAAATCGAGTCCCTCGGCCTTTAGCAGATTGCCGGCGCGCTGAGCCTCGGCTACACCACGTTCTGTTAAGTCGACGTCGGTCCAGCCGGTGAATCGGTTCGCTAAATTCCAGGCGCTTTCGCCATGGCGCATCAAAACGAGTTTTTTCATGTTCTTGTCGATAAAAAGAAACGGGAGGATTGGAAAACACAGGGAAGCGCGGGAAAACCAAGCACAACTTAACATAGTGACAGGTAGAAAAACCTGGTACACGAACCGCGTCCGTTAAGCGCTCAAGGCAC
>JAYVYF010000234.1:0-1783 GCA_043784585.1 Burkholderiales bacterium | reverse complement strand
ACGTTGTTAGCCGCTTTTTTCGCCCGCTTGAAAAGTACCGGCGCTACATCACGAATGACCTCGCGCCTTTTCATGTCGACGAAGAAATCGCGGTACTTGGCATAAACACGGCCCGCTCGCTCACCATCAAGAATGGGCGGATCAACGCGGTACAGATGGAACATATTCGAGAGAGGCTCAGCGCGTTGGATGATAGCGTCACCAGAATAATCGTGACGCACCATCCCTTTGATTTGCCCCCCAGCTTTGGCGATCGAGATCTGGTGGGCCGTGCGGCGATCGCCATGAAGATTTTCGCGGGCTGCCGGATCGACTTTTTTCTGGCCGGCCACCTGCATGCGAGCCGTGCAGGGAGCATGTCTGAACGCTACAAAATCGCCGACTACGGAGCCATCGCCGTGCAGGCGGGCACCACAACTTCAACGCGCGGACGGGGGGAGTCTAATTCGTTCAACATCCTTCGTATCGGCCCCGGCCGCGTCACGATTGATCGGATGAGCTGGATCCCCAGCAGCAGCACCTTTGATTGCATATCGACTGAAACATTCGAATTTACATTAAAGGGGTGGGCGAGTGTCAAATCGGAAATCTAGTTTTCATCCGGTGGCGCGCCGTGCTCGATATCTTATCTCTAGCTGACCGCTTTCGACCCGTGCTGCGAGCACTTTAATTGGGCGTTCATGCCTCGTGTCAGATACCGAACCACTAGCATTTACTGATCGCAACACCAGGGGCCAATTTATGGACGAGAACGCGAAATATGCGGTGTATTTTTGTCGACACGCTGACTTTGGCATTCACTGATGTATTGCGCAAGTGTCTCTTTTATACAGGGCGCTACATAGCGTAAAAATGTCATGTCCCGGGTCAAATGTTGAAGAATAGTTTTGACTAAGTGTCCCGCGAGCCATAAAACAACACGCGCCAATCTCTCGAAAGGCGCGTATCTATTGGTAGGCCGTGCAGGACTTGAACCTGCGACCAAAGGATTATGAGTCCCTTAGATACGGCTTAACTAATTGATAAATATATACTTATTTTTTGTTATTGCTAATGATTAACGGCCCAAATGGTAACATACTGCTAACAAGATTTTGGGGTGGTGGGCCGTGAAGGACTTGAACCTTCGACCAAAGGATTATGCTTACCACTTCGACTTTCGCCGCCCGTTTCCGGTTCGTGGTCTGGACTCTATCTTGTCTTTCGACTTTCCCGTCGAGTCTCTACACGTTCCCCATTGACGGGGCTTCGCTCGGTATTGGCATGCGAATAGTATTCGCCACAGCTTTCACCGAATTTGAGAAATTCTACGTCCAGGCAGAGTGAACTTGCCTGGCGCAACCCATCAGAAGTTGCCGTGCGCGAAATCGCGTTTAGGTTCCCTCTATTAAGTCCTCTGCTCTAACCAACTGAGCTAACGGCCCACAAGCGACATTATACGGTCTACGCGCGCATCTCGCACGTTGAGCCATACGACAGTAGCGTCTCCGTTTGAATGTAACAAAAAGAAAACCCGCCGAAGCGGGCTTTACTTTAGCGCCATAAAACTCATTTTTGGTGACGCAAGCTTGTTTCGCCATAAAGGTAATCAAATCTTGACTAAAAAGTGAGTTGGGGCAATCTACATGAGAACAGCTCTCAAAGATTGTTGGCGCCGATGCGCTTTTGACCCAGTCTGCCGATGTTGACTGACCCCCCGCAATTTGGCGCAAAGCGAGCATAGGCAACGTTTTGCAGGGTCTTGGGCTGGGTCAACAGAATTCCGGCACATGGGTCATTTTGG
>JAYVYF010000233.1:0-7118 GCA_043784585.1 Burkholderiales bacterium | reverse complement strand
TGGGCTTCGCGGAAAACCCAGGTATCTGCTTGCTGACCCATGCAGCAACAGAGATAACCTCGCGTAGTTTCAATATCTACGGGGTTGTCGAGGCGATTGGCGCGTAGCGTGTCAAGTAGGCCACCAACTTGTCCTGCCACCTGTAGCGGTGCGCCCTTTTATAGTGACGCAAAATTTCAATCTTCATTTTTACCATATCCACCTTAGTGGGACATTCTCGCTTGCGACCTTTGCAGGAAACGCATAAAGCCAGTATGGATACCTGGGGCACAAATTTCAGAGGCTTAACCGGTGGATGCATATCAATACTAAATCTATGTTTTTGGAGGATGCTAAAGGATAATCCGCCCGAAAAAGCAATAACAGTATCAAGAATGTTGCTAATTTTGAACAAAAGCTGGGGCAAAGTTGTAGAACAATACTGGAGTACATTTAAGTTAAATCAATATCAATGAAATAAACGCGATAGCGGTGCAAGATTCAAAGCCGAGCCACCCACAAGGTAAATCGTCATACAGGTCTGCAGCAGCTTGCGTGCTTTGCCTAATCGGGCCCTTAATTAAAATATCAGTTTTATTTCAATTCCGCTAACCACCTAAATTTCTCTCAGGAGTGAACGATGAACCCAGCAACGCACCCAAGCCAACGAGCAGCCGGCAGACATTTTTTGCAGATTCCAGGCCCTTCGGCTGTGCCGGACAGAATTTTGCGCGCAATCGATCAACAAGTCATTGACCACCGTGGCCCGGAATTTAGCGCGCTGGGTCTGGAAGTATTGGCGGGCGTGAAAGCTATTTTCCAAACGGTGCATCCGGTCATTATCTATCCATCCTCGGGCACGGGTGCATGGGAGGCGGCGTTGGTGAATACGCTCAATGCGGGCGATGCAGTATTGATGGTTGAGACCGGCCATTTTGCGGCGCTGTGGCAAAAAATGGCCGTCAAGCTTGGCTTGAAGCCGGAATTTCTGGGCGGCGATTGGAGCCGTGGTATCAGCGCAGCGGAAATTGAAGCACGCCTCAATGCGGATACGCAACACGTGATCAAAGCAGTCTGTGTCGTGCATAACGAAACCTCGTCGGGCGTGACCTCCAACATTGCCGCGGTGCGCCGTGCGATGGATTCGGCAAAGCATCCGGCATTGTTGATGGTCGATACAATTTCGTCGCTTGGTTCAATCGAATACCGGCATGACACCTGGGGTGTCGATGTCACTATTGGCGGCTCGCAAAAAGGCATGATGTTGCCGCCTGGCCTAAGTTTTAACGCAATCTCGCCCAAAGCATTGGCCGCAAGTAAAACCGCGACATTGCCGCGCGCTTATTGGGCATGGGATGACATGCTTGAAACCAATAAGACCGGTTTTTTCCCCTACACGCCCGCGACTAATTTGCTTTATGGATTGCGCGAAGCCATCAAAATGTTAAACGAGGAAGGTTTGCATAATGTTTTCGCGCGGCATGACCGCCATGCAGAAGCGACCCGCCGTGCCGTGCGTGCATGGGGCCTCGAAATTTTATGTGCAAACCCGGATGAATATTCATCAGTGGTCACGGCAGTGGTATTGCCCGCTGGCCACGATGCTGATCTGCTTCGGGAGATTATTCTCAATAATTTCAATATGTCGCTAGGAATGGGTCTCGCGAAATTAAAGGGCAAGGTTTTCCGTATTGGCCATCTTGGCGACTTCAATGATCTCACCCTGATGGCGGCGCTTGCAGGTGTCGAAATGGGGCTTGAACTGGCTGGTGTGCCGCACAAAAAAGGTGGCGTTGACGCCGCCATGCAGTATTTGGCGGAGTGCGCCAAATCGGCTGCTTCTCATGCTGAGCCTGCCAAAAAAGCGGCTTGATCGTAAGGTGAATTTGGTATCGTAAGTTCGCATAGTAATTTTTTAACATGCCGCTATAGAGCGGCTGGCGGACTTTCCCAAGTTCACATTTTCAAAAACTATAGGCGGAATGTAGTAAATTTATTCCGCCTGTATTGCCCGGTTTGCCCATACCGCTTTCCGAGCAATCGCCTCATTTGCAAACCGGCAGCCGTCATTTTGGCTGCATTGACGCTACCGTTTGCATCACTGTCCAGCTAGGCGCCCGGTCAGGTGGCCGCCCTAACGTGATTTAACAAGCTTGCGCTGGAGTAAACGGTTCCCGGCAGGTGCGACCAGACGCTCTCGTGCGTCTGATGATTGCAAAGGCCGCCACGGCGCTCGGCCAAACCATGATTATCGAAGACATACGCGGCCCAGCGGGCACCTTGAGAGCGACCGCTGCGCCCCGCCGGACAAGATAGCAACACTTTTCCTCGTTGCCATTCACCACACCATAGCGGCATCGCTCTACGCGAATGAACCCCACAAGCGGGAACAGAATTTTTTGCCGATTACGGTGTTCGCGTATGCTTCGCACGCGGTCGTGCTGCATCACAGTTCGGCTTTGAGACCGTGGACGACCTAAAGAAATACGCCAAAGCCAATCCTGGCAAATTGAATTTTGGCTCGGCCGGCAACATCAAGGCATTACGCGACCCGGAGACCCTGAAAATTTGGTTATTGCAGGGTGCAACCGTGAGTGCGCAGAGCCCGAAAGAATTTGTGACTTTCATCAGCAGCGAAATTACCAAATGGGCCAAAGTGGTTAAAGATGCAAATATTAAAATCGACAATTAAGTATGAAGTAAAACCAGATGGTATGAATTCAACGTGCATTCGCCGAATATCTGAACTCAAAAATAAACGCCGCGCCACAGACAAAAATAAGTTTGTGGCGCGGCGTTTATTTTGATAGATCAAGCAGTAGCAGGATTCTTCAGCTTAATTGCTTCCACAGGACCCGCCACTGCAGGCGTTTCAATATGATGAAACATCCGCGCATAACGCGTCCGTCTTTGCAAATAAACGCTAATTCTACGATTTCAGACCCGGTGTGGTTGGTCGCGCTGAGGCTCAACATATAGCCGCCGAGCTCTACTTTACGCATACTTTCCAGCGCGGTGACGATGCCCTCGCGGGTCGGCTAGTTGCCTGCGCGTTTGATGGCTTCAACCATGACGCGTGCGTTGATGTAACCCTCCATTGCCGAATAGGTTAGCGGCAATTTGTATTCGGCTGCGAGCTTTTGGAAATCGTTGGCGATGGCGGTGGCAACCAAATCCGGAGACGGAAATACCTGTGCGACAATCACGCCATGTGCGACCTCGCCGAGTTCTTTGACATACGCGTTCGAACTGGTGTTGGACAGCGACAAAAATCGTCCGCTGTAGCCTGCCACGCGTAACGCCTTAATCAACGTTGCACAAGCTTTCGGCACACAAATACCAATGACTGCATCCGGCGTCGCGGCAAGAACTTTTACAACGACTTCATCCACTTTAAAATCGCCGCGTGGAATGGTCGTCGCGACGGCGGCGTCAAGTTTGACCATCCTCATGCCTTCTTTAAAGCCTTCAAACGTATCTTACCCAAACGCATCATCGGTATAAACCGTGGTAATTCTGGACGCACCCTGTGCAACCAGCTGGCCAATCGCGCGTTCGACTTGCAGACGGTACGGCGGGCGCAAATTAAAAAAGTAGCGCTTTGCCGGCGTGTGCAACGCAACCGAGCCGCCGACGTCGCCCAACACCGGCACCTTGTTGTCGGTGGCCACTGAGATTATCGCTTCGGCATTCGCCGTGCCTCTGCCCAGCATAATGGCCAGCACGCCTTTGTTGACGGCCAGTTCGGTCGCATTGGTCACGGTGATTTTGGGATCGTATTTATCGTCTAGGCTTACTAATGTGATTTGGCGGCCACCGATACCGCCGGCTTTGTTGATCTTGTCAAAATAGGCTTTGGCTGGGTCGGTCATCTCCTTCACGCCCGCCGCCTGCACGCCGGAAAAATCAGCGGTCTGGCCCACCGGGATTTCAGTTTTGCTCACACCCTGCGTCAGCGCTCCGGTGATGTGCGTGCTGACCGAACACGCTGCAAAGATCACGAGTGAGAGTGAAAGCAGGGAGGTTTTCCCCGTGCGGTTGGATGTGCTGTTCAATAAGCGGCTAATTGTACAAAGTTGAGGTTTCATTTGTTTCTCCAGGCATTAAATAAACATTTTTTCTTAAAACCACAACGACTAAGCATTTAACTATGGCGATGTGACGTTTTGCCTGAATTGCCCAATATTGACGTAGCGTTTTGTCAAAAACTTTTGAGTCATGCATCAAAGTCGCCGTAGTCCACTAGAATATGGGCAGATTTATAAAAAACCAAAATCAGAAAGAGGCAAACATGGGTGCTGCATGCTGAACATTGTCCAGGCTGTTGACCGCGTGGTGCCGGAGCGCTATTGGGCGTGGGCGAGTTGCATCATTCTTGCTGCAATCGGTTTCGCGTTGATGCTGGTGCATCCTTGGTGGCTGTGGCCTGCGCTGGCGTTTGCCGTGTTGAGCGCGGTGGGCATTATTGATTACTCACAAACGCGTCAGGCGATTCGTCGCAATTACCCGGTGATCGCGCATTTCAGGTTTATCTTTGAATTTATTCGCCCGGAAATTCGTCAGTATTTTATTGAGGCCGATACCGAAGAGCTGCCGTTTTCCCGTGCTCAACGTTCAATTGTTTATCAGCGCGCAAAACACGAAAGCGACAAGCGACCGTTTGGTACGCAGTTGAATGTCTACGAAAGCGGCTACGAATGGATGAATCATTCGATTGCACCGGTTGACATCAAAAGCCATGATTTCAGGCTGACTATCGGTGGGCCGGATTGTTTGCTGCCGTATTCAGCCAGCGTGTTCAATATTTCGGCGATGAGTTTCGGTGCGCTTTCAGCTAATGCCATCATGGCGCTGAATGAAGGCGCGGCGCAGGGCAATTTTTTTCACGATACCGGCGAAGGTTCGATATCGCAGTATCACTTGCGACAAACAACAGGGGCCAACGCGGGCTCGGGCGGTGGCGCGATTGTTTGGGAGCTGGGCTCGGGCTATTTCGGCTGCCGCGCGCCAGACGGCGGCTTTGATGCGGCCAAATTCGCCGAAAATGCGAAGAGCGAACAGGTCAAAATGATTGAGATCAAGCTGTCGCAAGGGGCCAAACCCGGGCATGGCGGGGTATTGCCGGGTGCAAAAGTGACCATGGAAATTGCCGCCGCGCGCGGCGTGCGCATGGGCGAAGACTGCGTGTCTCCGGCTAAACATTCCGCGTTCTCCACGCCGCTGGAATTGCTCGGCTTTGTTAAAACATTGCGCGAATTATCCGGTGGTAAACCGGTCGGCATCAAGCTGGCGATTGGCCATCCGTGGGAGCTGTTTGCGATCGTGAAAGCGATGCTGCAAACCAATATCACGCCCGATTTTATTGTCGTCGATGGTGGCGAAGGCGGGACCGGCGCAGCGCCGCTGGAATTCACCGATCACGTCGGCGCACCGCTGCGCGAAGGCCTGATGCTGGTACACAACACGCTGGTGGGGGTGGGCTTGCGCGATCGCATCAAGATCGGTGCATCCGGCAAAATCGTCACTGCATTCGATATTGCCCGCATCATCGCCATGGGCGCGGATTTTTGCAATGCCGCCCGTGGATTCATGTTTGCGCTGGGCTGCCTGCAAGCGCAGACCTGTCACACCGGAAACTGCCCGACGGGGGTGACCACGCAAGACCCCAGGCGCATGCGCGCACTGGTGGTGCCAGACAAAGCCGAGCGTGTATTCCAGTTTCACAAAAATACCCTGGTCGCGCTGAAAGAATTACTCGCCGCGGCGGGCTTGCATCACCCCAATGAGCTTGGGCCGGAACACATTATCCGCCGGGTTTCGGCCACGGAAGTTCGTTCAATTGCTGCGCTCCACACGTGGGTGCCTCATGGCGAGCTGCTCAGCAGCGTGCCATCGCATCCCGTATTCAAGGTGTTTTGGGAAGTATCGCGCGCTGATACGTTTGCCGCGCCGCCAAATGTGTTGAACTCGTTGGGGTCGAAGGAGCGGTAATAATCATGCGATCTAAAATGGGTGCTAGGTGACGTGGCGCGCGTGTGGTGTGGGCCAGTTGCGAAACACGCAGATCGTGGCCAGGGCTTCTACGAGTCACTCGCGCCGGGTGCCAAGCCGCGCTTTGCTAGCGTGCTGACGGCGACGCATGGGCCTGGGACTTTGGCTCATCGCGCATTTTGCCTAGCAGGTTGAGATCAATCGCAAGACCAATCAATGCGTATGCCGGCCACCTATCGTCGCAACAAAGCCTGCCCCCACAATCATTGCGCCGCCGATCCAGTCTTGCGTTCTGGTCACTTCGTCGGCCAAATAGTGAGCCGCAATCGCGGCGACAATGAGTTCAAACAAGAGGATAACCGCCGCGCGGTTGGCGCTGACTTTGGCAAGGCCGTATTGCAAGGTCACGCTGGTGATCAGCAGGACGATGCCGATGATGCCAATCAATAACGCGTGCGGTTCGGCGCTGGGCAGCCATGCCGCGGCGACGGGGATTTTCCAGAGCGCCACGGTGAGTGCGACCAGTGCCACGCCAATCGCCCCGGCCAGCGATTTGGCTTCAGGCGAGGCGTTGGTGGTGCGCTTGACCAGCACGTTTGAGAGCGCAAATGCAAACCCTGCCGCCAGGCCCAGCCATTCATAGGCATTTCGCGGCGCAGGCAGGCCAAGCTCGGGACGCCACAACATGACGAACGCGCCGGTCATCGCCATGGCCATGGTGGCATAGCCCGCCCCGGTTAATTTCTCTTTCAACATCCACCGCGCGAGTGGCACCGTCCACAGCGGTGCCAAATAAAACAGCAGGACGATGCGGACCACCTCGGCTTCCATGACGGCGACCAGATAGCACACGTTGGTCAGGCCCATCGCCAGGCCAATGGCAATCATCCATTTCAGATTGGGCAAAAATTCCTGCCACGCGCGGTGGAATACGACCGCACCCACAGCCACCGTTACCGCGTAGCATAAAAAAGTGGCCACCGGCACTGCAAGCCCGCCCGCTTGCATGAGGCGAAACGGATACCAGAGGATGCCCCATGAGGTCGCGCCGACAAGCAATGCGAATATGGGAATGAGCGCCGGGCGCGTACTGACACGTGATGTTGAGTTTGGAATCAAGGCGGGAACCTTATAATGATATTTTTGGT
>JAYVYF010000232.1:0-4877 GCA_043784585.1 Burkholderiales bacterium | reverse complement strand
TATTGCGCTCCCCAAAATCAAGCAGAATGTTGTTTCGCTTGTTGAAGATGCGGGCTTGACGGTGCTAAAAGTCGATTCTAATGATTCGGCGGGCAGCGTTGGCATTCCCATTACCGCTTCGCGCGATATCGGTAATACGACGCTCGAATGGCGATGGAAGATTAGCCGCAGGCTCGAAAAGGCAGACATGACCACCAAAAGCGGCGATGATTTTGCGGGCCGCGTGTATGTGTTTTTTGATGTGCCGCTGGAATCCCTTTCATTCGTTGAACGCAGCAAAATTCTGATCGCGCGCACCATCGCGGGTGCAGATGTGCCGACTGCAGCGATCTGTTATGTGTGGGACAACACTCAAGCTATTGGCCATACGCAATGGAGCCCCTACACAAACCGTGTACGTAAAATCGTGCTGCAAACCGGTGCCTCTCAACTCAATAAATGGATGGGCGAATCGCGCGATGTCGCGGCTGATTTCAAAGCGGCTTTTGGTGTTGATGCACCCGCGGTGACCGGCGTGGCGGTGGGCAATGATACGGACAACACGAACGATGCCGTGACGACCTGGTTCGGCGATGTTAAATTTAGAAAGCGTTTGTGAAACGACCGCGCGCCAGGAAAAACATAAAACCCATTATCAGTGGGCCTTCTGGCGGCAAAATGCTCCGTAACGCCCGCTCTGCCTAGGGTTTCGTTTGGCCGCGATCGTGAGCTTGTTTCACGGCATTGGCTGCTAGGCTATGCCAAGCGCCTGCTTTTGGGCGATCACCAAATCGCGTATTCCTGATTCGGCAAGCGCCATGAGTGCATCCATATCTGCTTTTGAAAAAGGTGAGCCTTCCGCGGTGCCCTGAATTTCGATAAACGCGCCGCTGCCCGTCATCACCACGTTCATATCAGTCTCGCAGCTGGAATCCTCAACATAATCGAGATCAAGAATCGCACCCTCGTGGCCGATGCCAACCGAAATGGCGGCAACGAAATCGTTAATCGGAGATTCGGCGATCTTGCCGCTTTTTACCAAGCCATTCACCGCATCTTGAAGTGCAATAAATGCGCCGGTGATGGATGCGCAGCGGGTGCCACCATCGGCTTGCAACACATCGCAATCAAGCGTGATCTGGCGCTCGCCCAATTTTTTGAGATCGACCACTGCGCGCAGGCTGCGGCCAATGAGACGTTGGATTTCCTGGGTGCGGCCGGTTTGTTTGCCGCGTGCTGCCTCGCGATCGCTGCGGGTGTTGGTGGCGCGCGGCAGCATGCCGTATTCGGCAGTCACCCAGCCTTCAAGCGAGCCTTTTTTATGCGGCGGTACGCGCTCTTCCACGCTGGCGGTACACAGCACTTTGGTATCGCCCATCGTCATCAGCACTGAGCCTTCGGCGTGCTTGGTGAATTGACGGGTGATGGTGACGGGGCGAAGCTGGTGGGCGCGACGAGCATTGAAACGCGGCATAGTTATTCAGTAGAAAGTTTGAGTGTGAAAAAACGGAAGGAACGCAAGTGAATGCAGAAAGATATAAAAAAGCGAAGGCTATTTCGAAACACGTTTAATCGCGTCCTGGATTTCTTGAATCGCGGCTTCAATTTCTTCGTCGCTGACGTCATCTTTAATGAGTGAGGTTTGCTGTGTCGTGTTCAAGGCAGAGGTGGTGAATCCGTCCATCGGTGCGGTAACTGTTACGCTGGCTGGCGCTTCAAAATTTGGGTCTTGATGTTCCCAGGTGAGACCAATCACTGACAGGTTGTCAGAGTCGGCACCGGCTTTGTCCTCGGCTTCAATCAACAAGTTTGGCACTAGCTCCAGAATATTTTCGCGCAGCAAACGCTTGGCAATCAGCGCTGATGGAAGCGGCGCCCAAAACCCGTCAGTCGAAAGCAAAATCGTATCACCCACCCGCAGTGGCCAATCCTCGGACAGCGTAATGGCGGGCGGCAATACACCGCCGAGACAGTTATAAATTTTATTTCGGTCCGGGTGTACGGCAGCCCCTTCGGGCGTCAGCAAACCCGCATCCATCAATTGTTGCACGCGCGAATGGTCAAGCGTGGCGGTGGCCAGCGCGCCTTCGCGAAACACATAAAGACGCGAATCGCCAGAATGTGCCCAACAGGCTTTGCCGTTTTGCACCAGACACACCACCACGGTGGTGCGTGGGCATTCCAGCATCTGGTTTTCATCGGCAAAGGCAACAATAGCGCGGTGTGCCGATTGAATTGACGACTCCAAAAATTCCTTGGGGCGACGCAACATGCCACGTGCGCCCTCCTGCTGAAATCGGGTGGTGATGGTGTTCACTGAAATTTCTGCTGCAATCTCGCCGCGCGCATGACCGCCCATGCCGTCGGCGATCACCATTAGCAGTATTTCTTTTGAATAGGAATACGCGACCCGATCCTGATTTACCTTGCGGCCGCCGATGTGACTGTCTTGAAAGATAGTGAAGCGCATTTTTGATTTTGTCTTTGGTTTACGAGGCTAGAAAATTTTGCGGTTCAGGCGTGCGCGCCAGCGCCCCGCAAAGGTTGGTTCAGGATTTTCTGTGGGGTCGATCGGGATGTCCGCATCGCTGTCTTCGGTGAGCGCCGCTGAGGGGATGTCTTTGAGTAATGCCTTTTGCAATTCAAATGCGGTCTGAGGGCGCTGGAGGTGATCCAGCATCAGGCACCAATTGACCATCTCCAGCAAATCGGCTGAATATTGTCGGTAGTCCGACGATTTCAGCACCATGACTTTGTCGTCAATGATTCGATCACTCGCGGCGGGCGGGTGGGCTCCCGAAATGCAGCAGTACAAAGTTGCACCGATTGCATAAATGTCGGACCACGGGCCCATCATCTCGAAGTTGCGGTACTGCTCAGGTGCGGCATAGCCGGCGGTATACATGGGACGTAATTTAGGCGCGTCGCTGGCCAGTGCCTGACGTGCCGCGCCAAAATCGAGCAGCACCGGTTTACCCTCCATGGTGATGTAGACGTTGGCGGGCTTGATGTCGAGATGCAGCAGTTTTTTCGAATGCACTTCGCGCAGACCATTGAGCAAATGGGTAAACATCCGACGAATGAAGCTTTCGGTGAATTCGTGTCGATGGCGCGAAATATGGAATTGTAGCGTGCGACCGCGAACATACTGCATAACCATGTATACGGTTTCGTTGGCGCGGAAAAAATTTTCCACGCGAACTATATTGGGGTGTGCAATAGTTGCTAGCGCCCGACCTTCTTCAAAAAAACACTTCAGCCCGTGACGAAAAACCGCAAGATTCTCATCAGAATTAACCTGGACTTCGGCGCCGTCGTTTGCGCTACGCAAGCCAAGCGCCGAAGGAAGATATTCCTTGATGGCAACCGGCATGCCAAATTCATCCCGAGCCAAATACACAATTGAAAACCCACCCGAAGAGAGCAGTTTTTCGATTTTGTAATTTTGCAACTGGTAGCCGTCAGGCAGCGGTTGATTAGTTTGGGTTGCCATTTGTCATAAAAGAGGCCAAACGCCCATTAAAACGGGCAAGTGGGCGGTGGGTTGGATGCCTAAGCTATAATTCTGGTGCGACATAGTAATGATGTAAAGCTACTCAAGCAATGTCAGACCCTGTTGCACTCCCGCATTTTACGTTTTCCATGCTTCTGCTTCATCCTGGCTGCTTTGGTCCAATTTGCCACTCGTTGTTTGCTATCGGCTTGTACAGCTTGGCTTTAAACCAGTTCGCCTTTTGCGCATGACCTTCCCCGCCTTCGATCTGCGACCAAATTATCATGACACTTTCAGTTACCAGTATGACCGGATTTGCGTCTGTAAGCGGCGAAGTGCCGGGCGGGCGATTTCAGTTGGAATTAAAGTCGGTGAACCACCGTTACCTTGAATTTCAAACCCGAATGCCAGAGGATTTGCGTTCGCTTGAGCACATTATGCGCGAGCTGGTCGCCGCCAAGTTAACGCGGGGCAAAGTGGATTGTCGGGTGCAATTCACAGCCACTGCCACCGGTGAAGCATTTTCGCCTAACGAGACCGCGCTGACTGCTCTGGCTGAAATGCAGACCTTGATTAAAGCAAAATTTGCCGCACGCGACCTTTCTGTTTGGGAAATCATGCATGCGCCAGGGGTGATGGCGGCGGAGGCGATAAGCACTGAAGAGGCCAAGGAAAAATTACTGGCGCTGCTGCGAAAAGCGATTGAAGAACTTAACGCCACCCGTGCCCGCGAAGGCGAAAAGCTCAGCCAGATGTTGATGGAACGTTTGAACGGCATTGATGCGCTGGTCAAACAAGTGACGCCGCTGATTCCGCAGTTGGTCGCGGCTTATCAGGAGAAATTGACCGTAAAACTGACCGATGCTTTCGTGCTGGCTGGAACCGACGAGCGCATCAAACAGGAAGTGGTGTTATTTGCGTCGCGCATCGATGTGGCGGAGGAACTTAACCGGTTATCCACTCACGTGACGGAAGTAAAGCGCGTGTTGAAGGGCGGCGGCACCGTGGGCAAGCGGCTAGATTTTCTGATGCAGGAACTCAATCGCGAGGCCAACACCCTGGGTTCTAAATCGGTTTCAAGTGACGCCACCAATGTATCGGTGGAGCTAAAAGTGCTGATCGAGCAAATGCGCGAGCAGATTCAGAACATTGAATAGGTGATGTATTTGGAACACGCGCTAAATTATCTTGGCTGTCTTTACACCATCGTCGCTCCCTCCGGCGCGGGTAAATCGAGCCTAGTGGCGGCGTTGCTGGAACGCGATCCCGCGATTCGGCTTTCCGTGTCGACCACCACACGGCCCCCGCGGACCGGCGAAGTGTCAGGCCGTGAGTATCATTTTGTCACCCGTGAAAAGTTTGAGGCGCTGATTGGCGAAGGCGAATTCCTGGAGCATGCCGAGGT
>JAYVYF010000231.1:0-5672 GCA_043784585.1 Burkholderiales bacterium | reverse complement strand
TTATGGCGCTCACTGATGATGTGGAATTTCTCTATAAAACCACCGACGTCTGGTTTAAAGAGCACGAGCGCACCTTGTTATGGAACGATCCTGCGCTTGAAATCGCATGGCCATTAGAGCGCGTCAATTATCAGCCGCGCGTCAACGCCAAGGATGCGGAAGGCTCGCTCTTCAAAGATGCGGACTGCTTCGCTTGAAAATTTTAATCACCGGGAAAAATGGTCAGCTCGGCTATGAACTTGCCAACAAGTTTTCGACGGCGCACGATGTTATTTCGCTTGACCGCCGCGAGCTCGACTTATCGCAACCAGATCAAATCGTGAAAACTGTTCGCTCGATCAAACCCGACTTGATCCTTAACGCGGCTGCCTACACCGCCGTCGATCTTGCGGAGAAAGAAGCAGGTCTTGCCGTCGCAATCAACGGCATCGCGCCCGGCGTGCTGGCGGAGGAGGCAAATCGTTTGGACGTGCCGATTGTTCATTACTCGACCGACTATGTGTTCGACGGCAGCGCGACCAGGCCGTATATTGAAACTGACCCCGTAGCACCAATGGGCGTCTACGGGAAATCCAAACTGGCCGGTGAAATTGCGGTGGCCTCAATCGCCCGGCATCATCTGGTGCTGCGCGTGAGCTGGCTGTATGGCAATCGGCGACAAAATTTTATGTTGACGATGCTGCGGTTGATGCGGGAGCGCGAAAACCTGAGCGTGGTGGACGACCAAATCGGTTCGCCTACTTGGGTGCGTTTGGTTGCGGATACCACTCAGCGCGCGCTTAATTTTGAAGCCGATAAAGCAGAGATCACAATTGCAGACGGGCTCTATCATATTGCTGCCGGCGGCGTGACGTCCTGGCATGGATTTGCCTCAGCAATTCTTGCCAGCACCCAAGATTCTGCTCGACGGGTCGAAAATATTCGCGCTATTTCGACCCGTGAATATCCAACACCAGCCAAGCGGCCGGCCTATTCGGTGCTCAATTGCGCCAAAGTTGAAGCGGCACTCAGGATCAAAATGCCTTCCTGGGACTCGCAGTTGCTGGCCTGTATCACCGAACAACAAGGCGAGAAGCAAGACGAGCAGCACCGGCCGATGGTAAGATAGAAGATGTTGTAAAACGCATCACGTAGGAAAGATGCGCTCGTAGCTCATTTGGATAGAGTATCGGCCTCCGAAGCCGAGGGTGGCTGGTTCGAATCCAGTCGAGCGCACCAAATTGTGTTTTGATATCAATCAATGAGCACCACCTCCATGAATTGATGGGAGGCGAGATTGTCTTAAGCGGACGTTCTTGTGACAATAACACCTCACAACTTGAGGCGGCTCAGTTTTTTTGAGCAACGTGGCCGATGGACCGATTTCAATGGAACGGTTCCTCGTCTCTCCATTCCGCGAAAGAGCGAGAAATTGCGCGGCTTACTTCTGCACAGGAGTTGGCTCATGACCGCTACCATCAAACACGGCGACGGCGACCAAGCAAAAATCCGTCGAAAAGGTTTCACATCCGTCAGCAAAACCTTTCCTTCACGCAAACTCGCGAATGATTGGGGCATTAACACTGAATCGGAGATGCTTCGAGGTTAATATATTTGCCGAGATTCGGCTGAAAATACGACACTTTGTGAAGCGTTGGAACGTTACGCGACCGAAGTTACCCTAGAAAAACCAGGGGCTTACACGGAGCTGTAGCGAATACGCTTTTTACAATCTCAGTCGCTCGCTGACCACTCCTTGAGCAGTCGTCGGCCTGCTGATTTCATCAAGTATCGAGGCGAACGTCGTCAGTCTTTGCGAGTAAATTTATCAAAAATAGATAAAAAACTTGCTGAATCTGCGCGGCGACGCAAAGATTTATCGAGCCTCCCACCGAAGTTTTTTGTTTCAGATTGCACGGTGGGAAATGAGCTTCGACTCATTTCTCATATGTTCAACATAGCAAAACGCCGGTGGAATATTCATGCGGAAAACCCAATCCAGTCCATTGAATTGCCCCCTGAAAGCGAATCACGAAGCATTAGAATTGAACCGCGCCATTACACAAAACTCATGGCGGCGTTTTATACTTTTAAGAATTCGTTTATTAGGCCTTTCATGCTTTTTTGATTAAGACGGCACTGCGACGGGGCAAAGTACTTTCCTTGCTGTGGGAGGATGTTTGGCTTGAGAAGCGATTCATACTGTTGCGTAAAGGTAAAGATCAAAAGGCGAGGCAAGTACCGCTCTTAACAGCTGCCGTGTCGTTGCTTCAAGCTTTACCGAGAAGCGCAGATGGCCCACATATTTTTCTAATCACTGGAAACGTTGTGAAATTATCGATGCGCGACGCCATTAATCGTGCGGGACTGACGGGCAGCGGTATTTGTACACATACCTTTCGTCACGAAGCGTGCAGCCGTTCGGGGGATCTTGGATTCACACCGGTTCAGATCGCTGCGGTATCAGGCCATAAATCGTTGCAATTAATGGCTCGATACACTCACGTCAACGTGCGGGAAATTGGCGAGAAATTGGGATAGACAGAGAATGTTATTTTCAAATTTTGGTAGCGTGATTTCATCTCACCAAAATTTTTTATCAACGGCGATATAAAAATGCGCCGCTCTAATGCGCTGAATTGTGAGGCAATGCTCAACATCACTCAGCCAATTGGAAAGTGGAACGATTCCACGTTCGGCGCGGCGTCTTAAGACGATGTTGTCGACTACCTAAATTGGTAGGTGGTAAAAAGTTGGCTTTCGATAAACGGGGGTGCGGCATAAAACTTGGACGACTTGGTGTTAGCTCATCTATTCATTCGAAGACCGCGTTCGCGCTATTGGGCTCTACATCGAGCTGGGGGAATGCACTGGAGCGACCATTCGGCAATTGGCGTCAACACATCCGTACATTTAATCGTCAAACTTGAGTTTCTGTTTTTTGGCGTGAGCTTCTGTCAGTGCTTGCTGTTCTTTAATACAGGCTTCCGTCAATGCCGCCGCTGTTTTGCATTCCTTAATATGATGCACTGAAATAAGGTCCAAACTGCGATATATAAGCAGACAATCGCAACAATCTCTTGCCAGGTAAAACCCTGCAAAAACGTCGATGTCTTGACATCATTAAGCGTTAGAACTGCGAGTAATCCCGAAAATATACTTAATAGGATCCCCCATTTTAGGATTTCTTTAGTTTTGCACTGAAAATACGTCCAGCCGGTTATTAACAGTACAACCAGAATGAAGGCATAAATCATCAATTTAACTAACATTTGGCTCCTATGCTTTTAAGGCTCACCAGAGTTTAGGCAGGATAACCAAATTCAATTCTCCGAGTTCTATCTGCGCATTCTGTTGAACGTGAACAGAGATTCTGCTCGAACATAAACGCCAGAACGGCGTTTAGTGCTGGTATTTAGTTTTTACTTCAGTTGTTCACGTTGGGTCAAGTTTTTTTCGTTTTTGCATGGAATCTCCGGGCATTTCGATGGGGCCGGCACGGCGAAAAATTCGATCCAGAATGGCGTCAGCCAGGTTGGGTTCGCCGATGACGTCGTGCCTGCTGGCGTCGATGCCAAATTTGCCCCCCGTGCTGAGTTTAATTGGCCCCGGTAAAAATGCAGCATAGCGCTCAGGGTTTGACTTCCACAACGACAACCCCGGGTCACTAGCTTTTCGATATCTGGGTCAATTTCACATCGGCGCCAACTGGCGCTCGTTGCATCCGCGATTGAGCAGGCAAAGATTCCCCTGCTGACCAGCGGAAGAGGTAAGCTAATCACTCGTTCAGTCTCCGCAAATCAAAAACCGCGACGTAAACACGCAAAGGTAGACATCTAGGATATGTGTCAAAAACACGTCAGCGCCAACAACTGCACCAACAAGGTTGACATCATGGCCATGCGGACAATTTTCCGCGTTTGTCTTTCGATTTTTTTTTCATCCTTTCTGTCGCGTGCCTTGCTATCGAGGTTCCTAGCGAACAGCTGCCGCAGGATAAATCTGTTGTCACCCCGCACTCACACGAGAAGGAGACGACCAAAATCCGCGAACACCATTTGAAACGGCTTAATGACAGACTGACGATAGCGCCGCATGAACTTCGTGAAAGTTGCAAATATGAGTCGGAAATATCGACACGCCCTCCGGAAAAACGAGTGGTGCTGACGTTCGACGATGGTCCCGAACCCGTCCAGACCGAGTTCATTCTCCAAATCCTTAAAACGTATGACATAAAAGCAACGTTCTTTCTGATCGGAAGTAAGGCGAAGAACCACCCAGAGTTGGTTGCGCAAATCAGGGCTGCCGGACATCATACAATCGCAAATCATTCATGGGATCATCCCAATTTCCATGAGATCAATGTTGCTACGCAGAAAGGAGAGGTGTTAAAGACCGAAGAGTTTTTGTCCAACAATCAAATGTCCAAGCTATTTCGGTATCCATATGGGAATTCGTCTTGCAAGACCAATAAGCTGCTGCTATCCCGGGGTTACAGAATCGTGGGCTGGCACATTGATTCATGCGACTGGGCATTTGATCATGCCGGTAATGTAGATGAGAAAGAAGCGCTTTCCTGCGGAGTACTTGCCCATAATCGAGCGGATTTCGTCAACCACGTCGTGTCGTCGGTTAGAGGTCATAACGGAGGTATCGTCCTCCTGCATGAGATCCACCCCAACACATTGAAGAAGCTGAACGAAATAATCATCCGTCTACTTGACAGCGGGTTTGTTTTTGGCAGTATAGAAGACGACGACTTCAAACCTTCACTCCGGTAGCGTAATCACTATCTCGGCGGGTAGCATGTCGAGAATTGACTAATATTGACTGACGGCTTTTCCGAAGGCCGTTCCCTTATGAAACGGGCGCGACTTGCGAACATCCGAAGAGGGTCGCATTTCGCCGGTCATTTTGGCTGCAGAGCGCGGCTGGATTCTGTCATTCAGAATGTCGCCCCTAGTAAGATAAATTTTTTATTAACCACAATTAGCAGTCGCATTACTCACATAAGGAGTTGAGCAACATGAAACTGACAAAGAACTTGGGAATGATATTGCTCGGCGTTTGGCTCATCCTGAATGGGCTGATCGTATTGCTTGGTTTCAGCTTTCAAGGTTTGCCCCTGTTAATGGCGATCCTCGCCATTGCTGCTGGAGTTTTAATCCTGCTCGGTCGGTAAGCCGGAGTTGAGCATTGGACTGATCTCAAAGGAAGCCATAACCAAAGGCGTTCGGTATGGGGTCTCAGCCTCTTTAACGCGGGCAATTTCATCAAATTTGTGAATCGTCTTATCATAATCGGAAAGTTGGCTCGACCTTTGTCTGTGGAGTGGATTGGGACGGTGGGCACGCCTTTCCAAACGGTTTGTAGTGGTCAAGTAATTTCAGACAGTTTGATAGATTTTTTTGATGTCGATTCACGCTCGAAAGCGTTGGGTGACAGGTTGCCCAAGGTTGAGTGCAACCTGATGTTGTTGTAAAAGCCCACCATGTAGTCAGCGATATCGTTTATAGCTTCTGCGTGATCGGCACAGTCCTTTTGCCAAACTCGCTCCATCTTCAGATCCAAGAAGAAGCGCTCCATGACGGCGTTGTCCCAGCAGTTGCCTTTGCGGCTCATGCTGCCCACCAAGCCATGCTTGGCCAGCAGCGCCTGATGCTCAGCGCTGGCGTATTGCGTGCCCCGGTCTG
>JAYVYF010000230.1:0-2952 GCA_043784585.1 Burkholderiales bacterium | reverse complement strand
GGCGGATTTTCGCAGGCCGCTGCAGTCGCAGGTTATCCGCACATCACGGTACCCGCCGGCTATGTGGCCGGGCTGCCGATTGGCATTTCTTTCGTGGCAGGCGCATGGGCAGAAGGCACCCTCATTAAACTCGCCTACGCCTTTGAGCAAGCCACCCAACATCGCCGCACGCCTACTTTTCCCGGACGCGTGAGCATGGCGTAGCCGTGCGGGATAAGCAAGGGGTAATCACGGGGCAATTATAAAATCGTTAATCAACCTTGCAAGATAGCTCGTGTTACACGCAGCAGGTAGTTGCATAACCTTTTAGCAGAAAATTTTGGGGGCGACGTTGGAAAATCGGGATGCCTTCAGTCTCCCCAAGATCATTTGATTTAGCCGTACGCAGAACCTCAAACTTCCGCTGATGGACTAGTCCTACATTTTCAACAACCATCCGCCGACAACTGTTCCGCATGAGTTTGGGCAATCTTATAGTTTCAACGAAAGGTGACACTATGAATAATGACAATAACCGGCCGCGGGAAATCTTGTGGCGTCTTGTGAAAGATATTCGGTTCGGGATGTTCACCACGCGCCATGAAAACGGCCATCTACATTCGCGACCGATGACGACGCAAAACCGGAGCATTGAAAGCGACGATTCGCTGTGGTTTTTTATGTCACGAAAAGGTGATCCGGTCGCTGATGTGATGGCAGATAGCCGCGTAAATATTGTTTATGCGGATCCTGGCAGTGTTGTGTATGTCTCTGTTTCCGGGGAGGCGATGGTGGTTGAAGATATGGCAAAAAAAACGGCGCTGTGGAATACCTTTGCCGGAGCTTGGTTTCCCGGCGGTGTCGACGATCCAGATCTTGCACTCGTGCAAATAAAAGTTATTCACGCTCATTACTGGGATGTGAAGGAAAGCAAGATTGTTCAGCTTTACAAAATGGCCAAAGCCGCATTTACCGGAGAGCCACCAATAAACCTGGGTAAAACCGGCGAAATACGCATGCACGGCAACTGACAGCCCGGGCTTTTAGACGTAAAAAAAGCGAAAAAAACGGCGGACATTTAATGTCCGCCGTTTTTTTGTGGCTATTTGTTCTGTTTCGGCTCCGCGAGCTGTCAATACCCTTGAAATTAAGAGGTGCGAAGTTTTACTTCACACCTCTCGGGTTAAGCCAGCATGTTCTGCGACTAAGGTGCGAACACGATTTCCACACGGCGGTTCAGTTGACGACCGGCGGCAGTATCGTTATTGGCGACCGGATTATCTTCACCGTGCGCGCGGGTGCTCAGGCGGTCAGCAGGAACGCCCAAATTGACGAGCGCGCTCATAACGGAGCTAGCGCGGCGCTCTGATAGCGTGTAGTTGGCATTAGGCGAACCAACGCTGTCAGTATAGCCCTCAATCGTCGCGGTCCGCTTTGGGTTGGATTTAAACACTTCGGCGAGCTTTAACATACTGCTGTTGCCGGTAGCCAGCAGTTTTGAATCACCCGTGTTAAACAACACATCACCCAGCGTCACCACCATTCCGCGATCGGTTTTTTTGGCGTTAAGCTCTTTTAGTTGTATTTCAAGGTTGGCTACCATGGCCGCGCTGTTTGCAGCGTTAGCCTGCTCGCGCGCAGCTAAATTGGTGGCAGCGACCGCATTGGCTTTGGCTTCCACGGCTACAGCAGCGTTCGCATTGGCAATTTCAGTTGCCCGCATGGCGTCTTGCTGCGCGACTGACAATTGGCGTTTAGCCACTTCAGCTTCCATCGTGCGTGATTCGAGCCGCATTCTGTCGCGCTCTGCCGCAGCGCTATCTACAATCGCCTGCGCAGCCTTGCTGGATGCGGTTTCCCGAGCAACCGTTACACGCTGGCTGGCCATGTATGCCAAGTGATCGACAGTCGTTGTGCCCACACCATCGGTCCATGCTTTGTCGGCAACGCGCAGAGATTCTCCAGCTCGTGACAATTCATTCGGGGCCAATGCTACCACTTGCGAATCGCCTTGTGCCTGATTAAATCGGCTGCGCGCTTGATCCAACGCCGCGTTGCGATCAGGCATTGAACTGCACGCGCCCAAGATGATCGAAAGCGTCGTAAGCGTTAAACCAGTGACTAGCGCGCGGGGCGGGGGGGTGGCGGCCGAAAAAGTATGGTCACGGCTGTGCTGATGGGTGGTTATCTTCGTTACGTTTCTTGTCGCGTTTTTCATATTAGGGCTCCTGATTTCTAGCGGGTAATTTTGCGATTAATCTCTTCGCGCAGTACGCGTGCAGCGTCTTGCGATTCTTGCGCAGCTTTGCGTGAACGCGTCGACTGGGCATGCAGCTCCGCCACTTGCGCATCAATCTCGGCTTCTTCGGCTAGTTGTTTTGCCCGTTCAAAATCCTTGTTGGTCACAGCTTGTTTTGCGCTAGCGAGTTTGGCGACGGCAATTTGCAGTTCACCCGCGGCACTTTCGCTAGTGCTGCTGGTGCTGGCGCGTTGCACAGCAGATTCCGCGACCGCCATTTGTGCCATCGGTGGTGGTGTGGTGGCGCAACCAGCCAAGCCGCCGAAAAGTGTAGCGGCCGCGATGATTAGAGATGCAGGGGCAAGTTTCAGCTTGTCTGCTGAGGTCTTGGTTTGGCCTGAAATTAATATTAAGTCGGACATATGTATTCCTCTGTTGAAGATTCGAGTTAGGTGTGGGACAGGTCAGCAAAAAGGGGTTTGCCTAGCCGGAAACGTGAGCAGCATGGCAAGCGAGACCCCTAATGCAACGGTTCTATCAAAGCTTCTTTTTTAGGTCCGATTTCAAATCGCCGAGTCCAGCTTGTGCTTTGCCGACAGCATTCTCGATCGTGCCTTTGGCCTTCAATCGGTCGTTGCCGACAAGCTTGCCCGCCACTTCTTTTGCCTTGCCCTCGATTTGCTTTGCACGGCCTTTAACTTGATCTTTATTCATTGAAGTCTCCTGTGAATTTA
>JAYVYF010000229.1:0-11330 GCA_043784585.1 Burkholderiales bacterium | reverse complement strand
TGGTCGACCCAAACGGGAATTCGGCCATCAGCACGCGTTTGGGATATGCCTCTGCGCCGAACCGCGCCTCTATTTCCGCCACCGCGTCCGGATGTCGGTAGAGTTCAACCCCCATCGCAGTAGCAGCACATTGGCGCGTGTAGTCATCCGGAGTCGCGCCGATACCGCCAAAGCTGAAGACGATGTGATCGTTGGCCATCGTCTGTCTGAGGGTCGCAATAATGCGTTCGGGCTCATCGCCCACATAGTGCGCATACGACAGCGATAGCCCATGAGTTGCCAGCAGCTCAATGAGCTTGGACAGATGCTTGTCCTGGCGTTTGCCAGACAAAATCTCATCGCCAATAATGATCGCGCCAAAGGTTCGTTGCATTTTAAAAAGCCAGAAATTAACAGCGTAAATCTGAAAGAGAGGCCAGACATCGGGCAAACAAGATCCAATAAAAAGGAGGCTTCAATGAAGCCCCCGATCTGAATCATCGTTGCCTGACGGATGGATTATTTTGTTGTCGGGCTTGGTACTGCCGCAGGCGCTGTTGCTTTTGGTGCGGGGCTCAGCAAATCAACCAGCTCGACATCAAAAATCAACGTTGAGTTAGCCGCTATCGGGCCGGCACCGCGATCGCCATAAGCCATTTGTGGCGGGATGATAAGGGTGCGCTGGCCTTTTGGTTTCATGCCGACAACCCCTTGATCCCAACCTTTGATAACGCGACCTGCGCCGAGCATGAAGCCGAATGGAGCAGGGCGATCACGCGAGCTGTCGAATTTAGTACCTTTACCATCGGGTTTGGAAGGATCATAAATCCAGCCGGTGTATTGCACGGCAACCGCTTGCCCGCTAACTGCCGCTTCGCCGGTGCCGACAGAACGATCACGCAAGATCAACTCTGTTACAGTCGCCGGGAAAGTTTCGGCTTTCATTTCTGCCTTCGCATTAGCGAGCGGCTTTAATCCCGCGCCGCCTTTTGAGGCTTTCAAGGGTGTCGGGAAAGGCGCAGGCGTGCCGGCTGGCAGCGGAATGGGAGACATCGTGCCATCACCACCGACCAGTGGCATTGGCGCGCTGACCGAGCCGGGTACGGGTGGCGTCGGCATTTGCGTTGCTTTGCCTGCGGCCATCGGGGTGGGAACCGGAGAGGAGGCGGGTGAGGTGTTGGTTTGTGCATTCGCCTGAGCGGTGATGCCGCTGATCGACATACCCACAGTAGCTGAAAGTGAGAGTGTTTTTAGGTGCTTCAATGAAATCATGTGTGCCTCTGAAAAAATTAAAAAATAATAAACGGGTGGAGGTAACGCTGAAGCAATTGCGTAAATTATCGGAATCACCGACAGCGGTGCGCGTTTGGCCCTGGTCGATGAGCAGCGTAGCTAAACTTTAAAAATCGCATGATACGCTGCAAATCAATTCAATGAACGCATCCATGTCTTCGCGGGAATACTTGCTCCGTAAATCGCATGAATTTGAACCATTGCACGGTTCATACGGACACGATGCTAAGCCAAATGAACGGGCCCATCTCGCAGGCGACAAGTTCATGCGCGTATTTGGTTTCGACGGAAGCTGCTGTTTTCGCTCCGCGTTTAGCGATTACTTTGGGTGGCGTTCACGTTACACCATATTAGTTTTATGTGAGGCAGGTCGCATTAGCTTGGGGCGTTCAATCCGACAAGCGGCTCAACGATTATTTCTATACCTGTCATATGCAAACTGCCCGATGCGCTGTCGATGTAACGTAAACGTTACTCAATCGGTAGCAGCTTGAGCGGTAACGCGGCCTGACAAAATCAGGTGGCCGCCCTTTTATCAGCTTTCGCTTATCAGAGATTAACGCTCGTAAATGCGAGCTCGCGAAGTTGGCACAGGCCCTGCCAAATTAATTTTAGAAAGTGCACTGCAACCGCCGTAAGTTCCCTTCACGTTGGAGCCTAACGCCTGATAGCAAAGCGCGTGCCACGGGTTAAATCATAATCTTATATTTCCGGGAAAGCGCAACTGACTGATTACAAAAGCTGGCTCGGATTTGCCCAGCCTGCGCCGCCGCGCTATAATCGACTGGTTGTAAACCTGAAACAGTGAAGATCCAGACTGGCTGACATGCGAAAACGTTTCGTGATTGGTAACTGGAAGCTCAATGGTGAACTTGGCGCAAATGCCGTATTGCTGGACAAAATCAGTCTGGGCGTAGGCACCACTACTGGCGGGGATCAGGGCAAATGTTGTGGTGTTTGTGTGCCTTCCGTTTATTTGCCGCAAGTGCAACGCCACCTTGCTAAAGGCCTTGTGAGCTGGGGCGCGCAGGATGTAAGCCGCTTTGTAAGTGGCGCGTACACCGGTGAAGTTTCAGCAAAAATGGTGGCTGAATTTGGTTGTCGTTATACGATTGTGGGTCATTCGGAACGTCGGGTAGTATTTGGCGACGCGGACGCAGCGGTCGCCGAAAAGTTTGGCAATGCGAAAAGCGCCGGATTAGCGCCAATTTTGTGCGTGGGTGAAACCTTAGATGAGCGCATTGCAGGCCATACAGAAATTGTTATCATGCGGCAACTGCACGCAATAACAGATGCGTTTGGCGTAGAGGGCTTGGACGGGGCGATTTTGGCCTATGAACCGGTATGGGCGATTGGTACGGGAAAAACGGCCTCACCTGCCGAAGCAGATGCGGTACACGCGTTTTTAAGAGCGGAAATTAGTAAGCTTGATCTGAAAATAGCGGCTGACATTCCCATTTTGTATGGGGGCAGTGTCAAAAAATCCAATGCAAAAGAATTGTTTGCAATGCCCAATATTGATGGCGGATTAATTGGTGGTGCATCGCTGGTAGCAGAAGAGTTTTTAGGAATTTGGCATGCGCTCTAATGTGCTGAGTGCGAGCTTGAATTCAGTCGGTATTTAAGCAACGTAGCTAGGGAAATGAAATGTTGGCAAACTCTATTTTAATTATTCATTGCATCTTGGCCTTGGCCATTATTGTGCTGGTGTTGCTGCAGCATGGCAAAGGTGCCGATATGGGCGCTGCTTTTGGCAGCGGTTCAGCAGGCAGTTTGTTCGGGTCATCTGGGGCCGCGAATTTTTTATCGCGCTCCACCGGAATTTGTGCCGCCCTGTTTTTTGCGACCAGCCTTGGCCTTACTTACTTTCATGCCCCTAAAATTGGCGGTGGGGTGATGGGCGGCGGTGTGATGGATGGTGGCTTGCCACCCGTAGCAAAGACTGAACCGGCAAAAACAGACGCCAAAGACGCGAGTGCAATTCCTGCACCAGTCGCGCCTGCCGCGAGTTCCTCATCAATAGTGCCACCGGTCATACCAGCGCCCGTAAGCTCTGGTAATGGAAAAGCCGAATCAAAATCGCAACAGATTCCGAAGTAAACTTAGTTATTAGTGCGAGCTGGAGTGATGCTCAACGCAGATAATGCCGTCGTGGTGAAATTGGTAGACACGCTATCTTGAGGGGGTAGTGGCGAAAGCTGTGCGAGTTCGAGTCTCGCCGACGGCACCATGTTTTGAACTGGTTTGGTTGTAGATAGGCGATGTTCTTTTGCAGCGCCGTTCGCAGCGTCAAAATTTATGGCTTTTTGTTATGAAGATTTGTTGCGTTGCAGCAATCTGCTTTAAAATCCGGTACTAATCCACAAAGGCCGAGACTCAACCCTGTGCCTCAAAATCAATCCCACACTGCTCATCAAGTATGTTGAATAACTACTTCCCGATCCTGATTTTTATCATTGTTGGCATTGCCATTGGCGTGCTTCCACTGGTGATGAGCAAAGGGCTGACGATGTTGCTGGGAAACGATAACCCGGACGCCCAGAAACTTTCACCTTACGAGTGTGGTTTTGAAGCTTTTGAAGACGCCCGCATGAAGTTTGATGTGCGCTATTACCTTGTTGCCATTTTGTTCATCTTGTTCGATCTTGAAATCGCGTTCATGTTCCCGTGGGCGATTGTGTTGCAAGAAATTGGCTGGTTCGGGTTTGGCGCGATGATGATTTTTCTGTGCATTCTCGTGATTGGCTTTATTTACGAGTGGAAAAAAGGCGCACTTGACTGGGAATAGCGGCACTTTTAATTTTTGTATCAGCTGAAAACCTTGAATACTTTTTTTCGTCGTAATAGTATCGCTAACAATTTGATTGTATAGGCGCATGGGTTTAAGCCCTTAGCCTTATCATACCGTTGGAATAAAGATTGCGTAGCGTCGAGTTAATCCTCCGCACAATCCATTGGAGAATCATATGCCGGACGGCAGCAGCGTTGCAAAGAGTGCTTCAAATAGTTCGCTGAATAGTGCATCAACCAGCCTGACCCAGCAAGGGTTTGTCACCACCTCAATAGACTCGCTATTGAATTGGAGCCGCACCGGCTCCATGTGGCCGATGTCATTTGGACTCGCGTGCTGCGCGGTGGAAATGATGCATGCCGGTGCGTCGCGTTATGATCTGGATCGGTTTGGCATCGTCTTCCGTCCTAGTCCGCGCCAGTCGGATGTGATGATTGTGGCCGGTACGTTGTGCAACAAAATGGCTCCTGCCTTGCGCAAGGTTTACGACCAGATGGCAGAGCCTCGCTGGGTAATTTCGATGGGTTCGTGCGCCAATGGCGGCGGCTATTACCACTACTCTTATTCAGTGGTTCGCGGTTGTGATCGTATCGTTCCCGTGGATATCTATGTGCCGGGCTGCCCGCCGACGGCGGAAGCGCTGCTGTACGGCATTATTCAGTTGCAAAACAAGATCAAACGCACCAACACGATTGCGAGATAAGCCCAATGTCCGCAAAGCTGGATCGCCTGAAAGCCAATCTGGAAGCCGTTCTTGGGGCAGCTCCCGGTGGCGGCGATTGCAAGATTACGCTAGACCGAGAGCAGATTATTGTTGATGTGAAGGCGGCAAATTTAGTCGCCGTCATGTTGACATTTCGTAACGACGCCACGCTGGGGTTTAGCCAGTTAATCGATGCGTGCGGCCTGGACTATGCCGAATTCGGCGGCGCTGAAGAAGGCAGCAAGTCAGGTTCCCGTTTCGCTGTTGTCTATCAACTACTTTCCGTTCAGCACAACTGGCGCGTTCGAGTCCGTGCTCACGCTGCGAACGATGATTTCCCCCTGCTCGATTCGGTGATTGGTGTTTGGGCATCGGCAAATTGGTATGAGCGCGAGGCATTTGATTTATACGGCATTGTGTTTGACGGCCATCCTGACTTGCGCCGCCTGCTCACCGACTACGGTTTCGTCGGTCATCCGTTTCGTAAAGACTTCCCGGTCTATGGCACGGTTGAAATGCGTTATGACCCAGAACAAAAGCGCGTTGTGTACCAGCCCGTCACGATCGAGCCGCGAGAAATCGTGCCGCGCGTAATTCGCGAAGAACATTATGCCCAGGGATTTGGCAGCAGCACGGGTGGGAAATAGGTATGCCAGAAATCAAAAATTACACCATGAACTTTGGGCCACAGCATCCCGCGGCGCACGGCGTGCTTCGTTTGGTATTGGAACTGGACGGTGAAGTGGTGCAGCGTGCGGACCCGCACATTGGCTTGCTGCATCGCGCGACTGAGAAGCTTGCTGAAACACGCACCTTCATCCAGAGTGTGCCGTATATGGACCGTCTCGATTATGTATCGATGATGGTTAACGAGCACGCCTACGTGATGGCGATCGAAAAGTTGGTAGGCGTGGACGTGCCGGTGCGCGCGCAATACATCCGTGTGATGTTCGACGAAATTACCCGCGTGCTCAATCACCTGCTTTGGCTCGGCGCGCACGCGCTGGACGTAGGGGCGATGACGGTGTTTTTATACGCTTTCCGCGAGCGCGAAGATTTGATGGATTGCTACGAGGCGGTATCCGGCGCACGCATGCACGCGGCCTACTATCGCCCTGGTGGTGTCTATCGCGACCTGCCAGATCGCATGCCCCAATACACCACCATGCAGGGCCGCAATGCTGAGGCGATGAAACGTTTGAACGAAAATCGGCAAGGTTCGTTGCTCGATTTCATTGATGATTTCACGCGTCGTTTTCCGAAATATGTTGATGAATACGAAACGCTGCTGACCGACAACCGCATTTGGAAACAGCGCCTGGTGGGTATTGGCGTGGTCTCGCCGGAACGCGCGCTCCAGTTGGGCTTTACCGGCCCGATGCTGCGTGGCTCCGGAATCGCTTGGGATCTGCGGAAAAAGCAGCCTTATGAAGTCTATGACAAGATGGACTTCGATATTCCGATTGGTACTAACGGCGATTGCTACGATCGATATTTGGTGCGCGTGCAGGAAATGCGCGAGTCAAACAAAATTATCAAACAATGTGTGGATTGGCTGCGCTCGAACCCCGGCCCGGTGATCTCAACAGACCATAAAGTTGCCCCGCCTTCGCGTGAAAACATGAAGGCCAATATGGAAGAGCTGATTCATCATTTCAAGCTCTTCACCGAAGGCATGCATGTGCCGCCGGGCGAGGTTTACTCAGCGGTGGAGCATCCAAAAGGCGAGTTCGGTATTTACCTCGTTTCCGACGGTGCGAATAAGCCATATCGTTTAAAAATTCGTGCGCCGGGTTTTCCGCATTTGGCCGCACTCGATGAAATGTCGCGAGGCCACATGATTGCAGACGTGGTGACGATTATTGGTACGCAGGATATTGTGTTTGGTGAAATTGATCGATGAGTGTGATTGCCGAAAAAGTCATCAACATCGATGAACTCAAGCTCGAACATTTCGAACAGGGCAAAAAATTCGCCTCGGATTTTTCGCGCATCGGTCCGCTGCTGGGCGCTAAAGATATGGGCTACTCATACGACGTGGTGTCGCCCGGCAAAAGTTCATGCCCATTCCACAGCCATCGTGCTGAAGAAGAAATGTTTTTTATCGTTGCAGGCGAAGGAACACTCCGCTTTGGTAACGAAACACGAAAAATTCGCGCCGGCGATTTTATTTGTTGCCCCACTGGTGGCCCAGAAACAGCGCATCAGATCACGAATGATTCCGCTGCAGAGTTGGCCTACATTTCGGTCAGCACTATGATGCCCGCCGAAGTTTGCGAATATCCTGACTCGAAGAAAGTCGGTGCATTTGGTGGAACGGGCTCGGATCGCCTGCGCCATATGACGCATTACGAGCATGGCGTCGAATATTGGAAAGGTGAATAGCAGTGTTGTCTGATGTTGCCAAGCAAAAAATTGATCGAGAGTTCGCGAAATTTCCAGCCGACCAAAAACAGTCGGCGGTCATGGCGGCGCTCGCGATTGCGCAGGATGAAAATGGCTGGTTGCCGAATGAGCTGTTGGATGCAGTCGCCCATTATCTGGATATGCCCTCCATCGCAGTTTATGAAGTGGCGACGTTCTACAACATGTACAACTTAAAGCCGATGGGCAAACACAAGCTTACGGTGTGTACCAATTTGCCATGTGCGCTGTCGGGCGGTGTGGACGCCGCAGAATATTTGAAGCACAAGCTCGGCGTGGATTGGAAAGAAATTACCGCCGATGGAAAATTCAGCGTGGTCGAAGGCGAATGCATGGGTGCTTGCGCGGATGCCCCAGTGCTGCTGGTGAACAACAAGCGCATGTGCAGTTTTATGTCTCAACAGAAGCTCGATGAACTGATTGCGGAGCTTAAATAAAATGACAAATTTGAATTATGGCCCTGATGCTATTTTGATGAAGGGTGTGACCGGCGAGAGTGATAACTGGCGCTTGAAAGCTTACGAATTGCGCGACGGTTATGCGGCGATCCGTAAAATCTTGAGTACCGGTATGAAGCCTGAAGACGTGATCGCGGAAGTTAAAAAGTCCGCATTGCGAGGCCGGGGTGGCGCGGGTTTTCCGACCGGCTTGAAGTGGAGCTTCATGCCGCGTGCGCTCCCCGGACCAAAATATCTGGTCTGCAATTCTGACGAAGGCGAGCCCGGTACCTGCAAGGATCGCGACATTCACCGCTATAACCCGCATCAGCTAATTGAGGGCATGATTATCGGTGCCTATGCGATGGGCATTCCGGTGGGTTACAACTATATTCACGGTGAGATTTGGGCTGAGTATGATCAGTTTGAAGAAGCACTGGAGGAAGCGCGCGCCGCAGGCTATCTGGGCAACAATATTTTGGGTTCAGAATTTTCGTTTCAGCTGCACGCCTTTCACGGTTATGGGGCCTATATTTGCGGCGAGGAAACCGCGTTGCTCGAATCGCTCGAAGGTAAAAAAGGTCAGCCGCGGTTCAAGCCGCCATTTCCCGCCTCGTTCGGTATGTACGGCAAGCCGACGACGATTAACAACACCGAAACGTTCGCTGCCGTGCCCTACATCATTCGCGAAGGCGGTGACGCGTTCCTGAATTTGGGTAAGCCCAATAACGGTGGCACGAAGTTGTTCTCGGTGACCGGCCATGTTGTGCGCCCCGGCAATTACGAGGTGAAGCTTGGAACGCCGTTCGCGAAATTGCTTGAAATGGCCGGTGGTATGCGTGGTGGCAAAAAGCTCAAGGGCGTGATTCCCGGTGGCTCGTCAATGCCCGTCATAAAAGCTGATTTGATGATGGCGACCGATATGGATTACGATTCAATTGCCAAAGCCGGTTCGATGCTCGGCTCAGGTGCGGTGATCGTGATGGATGAAGATACCTGCATGGTAAAGGCGGCAGAGCGGCTGGCCTATTTTTACTACGAGGAATCATGTGGACAATGTACGCCGTGTCGTGAAGGTACGGGTTGGTTGTACCGCATTATCAGTCGCATTGAGCATGGCCACGGTCGGGTCGAAGATCTCGATTTACTACTGAATTTATCTGATCAAATTCAAGGCCGTACAATTTGCGCGCTGGGCGACGCGGCGGCAATGCCGGTCAGAGCCTTCGTGAAAAATTTTCGCGAAGAGTTTGAATATCACATCGCTCATAAACGTTGCATGGTGAAAGCCGGCGGCTATTCGTCAGCCGTCGCGTATGAAGCGTTGGCGATGGCGGCGGAATAAGAAATCAAAGAGAAATGATCAATCTAGAAATCGACGGCAAACAAGTCCAAGTTGAAAACGGCTCTACCGTAATGGAAGCCGCGAACAAGCTCGGCGTATTTGTGCCGCATTTTTGTTATCACAAAAAATTAAGCATTGCGGCCAATTGCCGCATGTGTCTTGTGCAAGTAGAAAAAGCACCAAAACCCTTGCCCGCTTGCGCCACGCCGGCGACTGAAGGCATGAAGGTGCAAACCTCATCGGAATATGCCAAAAAAGCGCAAGAAGGCGTGATGGAATTTTTGCTAATTAACCATCCACTGGATTGCCCGATTTGCGATCAAGGCGGTGAGTGCCAGCTGCAGGATCTGGCCGTCGGCTACGGCAACGGCGCATCGCGTTATCAAGAAGAAAAGCGCGTGGTGGTAAACAAAAATTTAGGTCCGTTGATTTCGACCGATATGACGCGCTGCATTCATTGCACACGCTGCGTGCGTTTCGGTCAGGAGATTGCGGGCGTGATGGAGCTGGGCCAGGCAGGGCGGGGAGAGCATTCCGAAATTCTGGCGTTCGTCGGCAAGACGGTGGATTCCGAATTGTCCGGCAACGTAATTGACCTTTGCCCGGTCGGCGCGTTGACCTCCAAGCCGTTCCGTTACTCAGCGCGCACCTGGGAATTATCGCGTCGCAAATCGGTATCGCCGCATGATGGCCTAGGCTCGAATTTGATTGTGCAGGTGAAGCAGGATCGCGTCATGCGCGTGCTGCCGCTGGAGAACGAGGCGATCAATGAATGCTGGCTGTCCGACAAGGATCGTTTTTCGTACGAAGGGCTGAACTCGCCAGAGCGCCTCACCAAGCCGATGGTCAAGACAAACGACATCTGGGTTGAGGCGGAATGGCCGGAGGCCTTGAGGGCCGTCGCGGATGGTTTAAATGCGGTAAAAACAAAACATGGTGTAGACGCGGTCGGTGCTTTGGCCTCACCACATCAAACACTCGAAGAATTGTATTTGCTGACCAAAGTTATTCGTGGCTTGGGATCGAATAATATCAATACACGTTTGCGCCAGACGGATAGAGGTGCCGACGGAAAAACTTCTGGTGCGCCGTGGCTCGGCATGAAGATCGCCGACATCGCCGCATTGAAGAGTGTGTTGATTGTCGGTTCCACCTTGCGCAAGGATCATCCGCTAATTGCAAATCGCCTCCGTCAAGCCGCTAAAAAAGGTTTGCAGATTAATCTGGTGCATAGCGTTGATGATGATTTGTTGATGAAGGTGGCTAACAAAGCGATTGTACGACCGAGTGCAATAGCACTCACCTTGGCCGCGATTGCGAAATCCATGGCCGAAATTCAGGGTTCAGGTTTGTCGACAGAGATCGCTACAGTGATTAATTCCGCGACAGTCTCGACTGAATCAAACGCAATTGCCAAGAGCCTTCTCGATAAAGAGCAGTCAGCAATTCTGCTCGGAAATTTTGCGCAACATCATCCTGATGCCTCCACGCTGCATGTGTTGAGTCAGGAAATTGCTCGCTTGTCGGGCGCGGTGCTGGGATTTATAGGCGAGGCTGCCAACAGCGTTGGTGCTGATATTGTATCGGCCAACTCTAGTGTTGGCGTGCTTCATGGAGCACAAATGGCTCGTAAGCCGCTTCAGGCCTGTATCTTGCTAGGTGTTGAGCCTGAGCTGGATTGTGCAGCGCCTGTAACAATGGCGAACGCATTAAAGGCGGCTGAGTTTGTGGTGGCGCTCTCAGCATTTCAAACTTTTGCAATAGATTATGCAAACGTGATTTTGCCGATCGCGCCATTTACAGAAACGGCCGGAACTTTCATTAATACCGAAGGCACGGTGCAAAAATTTAATGGTGTCGTGAAGCCGCTCGGTGAAGCACGTCCCGCATGGAAAGTCATTCGTGTTCTTGGCAATATGCTGGGGCTGGATGGCTTTGATCAGGATAATGTTGATGCGATTCGCAATGAGATTGCGCCTGACTTGCAGGCATTTGTGAACACTAAACTGAATAACGAAATTCGTGGCGCAGTGATCACGCTGCCCACTGCGGCAACCGGAATCGAACGCGTTGCAGAAGTGCCGATTTATGGCGCCGATGCGCTGGTACGTCGCGCACCTTCACTGCAAAAATCAGCAGACGCCAGGAACGCAAAATTTGCATTTTTAGCCAGTGATGTATTTGCAAATCTTGGGTTGTCGGACGCAGCGGATGTGCGAATCGTTCAAGGCACAGGTGCGTCAATATTAAAAGCAAAGTGCGATACAACATTGCCATCAGGCTGCGTGCGCGTGGCATTGGCAATAGCCGAAACATCTTCTCTGGACGCGGCATTCGGCGCAGTAACGGTTGAGAGAA
>JAYVYF010000228.1:0-2765 GCA_043784585.1 Burkholderiales bacterium | reverse complement strand
GCTAGGGGCCACAATATCAACGCCAGCTTCAGCGTGAGTAAGCGCCTGCTTTTTTAACACGGCGATGGTCTCGTCGTTCAAGATATATCCTTTGTCATCAATCACACCGTCTTGACCGTGCGTGGTAAATGGATCAAGTGCCAGATCGGTGATGACGCCCAAGTCTGGGAAATGTTTTTTTAGCGCGCTCACAACACGCGGCACGAGACCCTCTGGGTTATGCGCTTCCTCGCCACTCGGCGTTTTGAGCGCAGGCTCAATCACGGGAAACAGCGCTATTGCCGGGATGCCTAGCGTCACCATTTCTTCAGCAACGGGCATCAGCAAATCAAGCGATACCCGCTCGATACCTGGCATTGATGTAATCGACTGCCGCTGATTCTTACCCCCGAGAATGAACACAGGATAAATAAAATCCGCGGGCAAGAGTGAAGACTCGCGCACCATGTCACGCAGGAAAGCGGTGCGCCGTAAACGGCGCATCCGACGTTCTGGAAATTGACCAAAATTCATTTTTGAGCCCATGAATTGAAAAATATTGAATGCCGCAATATAGAAGTTGGAGGAATAAACAACGTGCGCTTAAACAGACAAACGAATGTTACAAACAGTTGCAATCGGCCGACTGAATAGTGGCGCGAGCATAAAAAGAGTTGAACTTTTGCATCATGCCCCTATCTTACTTAATGAGGGGCTTGCTCCTCCCCGCTTCTCCTCCCTGAGCGGGGCCTTAATCTTTATTAAGGCTTTATGCAGGGCTCGGGTTACCCTTTTTCCCGAGCCCTCTTTTCTTTTTTATTCTGCAAATTGTCTAACTTGATGCCGCGGCAAACAATTTCCCAATTGCCACTTCGGCTTCCGGCACGCCTGTTCTTTTCAAGCTTGAGAAAAGTTGAACCGTGGCGTTGTATTGGCCCTCAATAAGCTGTTGTTTGACGTCACGCAGCGCCTTGGCCTGCTCATTTCGAGTCAATTTATCGGATTTGGTCAGCAGCACGTGCACCGGCTTGTTCGTAGGGCGATACCAATTGAGCAGGTCTGTATCCAGTGTGCGCATAGGATGGCGAGAATCCATGATAATCACTAAACCTTTTAGCGCTTTGCGCGTCGAGACGTAGGCAGCTAAAAGCTCAGTCCAATGGGCTTTAACAGATGGCGGTACCTTTGCGTAACCATAGCCTGGCAAATCCACCAAAGTGCGGCCTTGAGTAATGGTAAAGAAATTGATCAGTTGCGTGCGGCCAGGTGTTTTGGATACAAATGCCAGTCGTTTGTGATTTGCAAGCGTGTTGATTGCACTGGATTTGCCGGAATTGGAGCGGCCAACGAACGCGACTTCAATACCGAGATCGAGCGGTAATTGCTCCAAATCATGTGCGGAAGCGACATAAGTTGCACCATCGAATATGCCCACGGTTTCCTCTTCTGCCTCAATAGGCTAAAATTCCATTTTTACTGGCAAAACAAACAAAGGTTAGTGATGAAAAAGATTTTAGCAACAATCATTTTAGGAGTAGCGATTTGTTTTGGAAGCAATACAGGTGCAATTGCAAACGAACCTGCGCCTGCCGTAGCGACCGCTCCTGAGCCCACAAAAGCCGAAGTGCTGGCGCGCGGTCAACAAATTGCGGGGGCTGTGTGCGTAGCGTGTCACGGATTAGATGGCATGAGCCCGATTCCTAACAACCCTAACATCGCTGGCATGCCCCCGCAGTATATCGCGGAGCAACTTCAGCACTTCAAAGAAGGTAAACGCAAGAATGCAATCATGGCCGGGATGGCGGCAGGTTTATCGCCCGCTGACATGAAGGCCATGGGCGAATATTATTTTTCGCAACGGCCAAAATATAACGCCGTAGCACGAGACAAAGCATTGGCCGAAAGAGGGCAAAAAATTTATCGTGCTGGTATTGCGGAGGCCAAGGTTCCTGCTTGTGCGGGCTGTCATGGCGGCGCGGGCGCTGGCATTCCAGCCAAATACCCGCGGCTGGCAGGGCAATGGCCCGAATATAGCCTTACGCAACTAAAGGCATATGCCTCCGGCGAGCGTCAGCATCCGATCATGACAACCATCACGACGCGAATGCGCGATAACGACATTCTGGCTGTGTCGGAATATTTAGCAGGTATGCGCGTACAGTGATGTGGAGTAACAATACTGTGTAGAAATAGACTGGCCGCAAATACAGCAACATCTATAAAAAACGCCGCGTCAGAATACTGACGCGGCGTTTTTTATAGATGTTTTAATTCGAGCTTAAGTTACAAAACTTATGCTAACAAAACCTATGCGCGCATCGAACCCGTTTCAAAAAATCGGGCTTGATTTCGACCACCATGCTTGGCGGCATAAAGTGCCAGATCGGCTCGTTGCATCAATATTTCGCGTTCACGCCCGTCTTTTGGATAAACACTAATACCGATGCTAATGGTTACGTTTACGGTTTTGTCTGACAACTGAAATGACACGGCAATAGCCTCGATCAGCTTGAGCGCGATTCGTCGCGCAGTTTGCTCATCCGACACTTGCGGAATCACCACCAAAAACTCATCTCCGCCCAGACGCGCAAGGTAGTCAGATTCTCTCAACGCAAGCGTCATGCGTATGGCGGCCTGGCGCAGCAATTCATCACCCGCGTCGTGCCCCAACTTGTCGTTCACCGCTTTGAAGCCATCTAGATCAAGCAGCAGTAAAGCAAAACCGCCCAGCGCGGCAGTGGCATCGTCGTGCAACCGAGCCTCTATAAATTCAGTGACGGCCAGAC
>JAYVYF010000227.1:0-25703 GCA_043784585.1 Burkholderiales bacterium | reverse complement strand
CTGGCGCCGATCACCATGGCCGCCGGCATTTTGAGCCGGCCGGGCATTGATCAAAAGACGCTGCATGAGATGAGTGCGATTGTGGTTCGGCAGGCCGAGCACATGACCAACCTGATCGACGATTTGCTGGATGTGTCGCGCATCAACAAAGGCCTGGTGACGCTGGACCGCGAAGTCCTTGATCTCAAAGACGTGCTGGCCAGCGCCGTCGAGCAGGTGCGCGCACTGATGGAAAAGCAGAACCATGATTTTTCCATGCAGGTAACGGGCGAGGCCCTGCATGTGCAAGGTGACCGGGTACGCCTGGTGCAGGTGTTTGCGAATATCTTGACCAATGCCGCCAAATACACGCCGGCGGGCGGAAAAATACACCTCGACCTGGCCATCGCCGGAAGCCATGCCCAGGTGCTTGTGCGCGACAACGGCGTCGGCATGAGCGAGAGTCTTCTCCCCCATATCTTTGACATTTTCACGCAGGCTGAGCGCACCTCGGACCGATCGCAGGGCGGCCTGGGGCTGGGCTTGTCGCTGGTCAAAAATCTGGTCGACCTGATGGGCGGCACCGTCACGGCACGCAGCGACGGGCCGGGCAGGGGCAGCGAATTTGCCGTGCTTCTTCCGCTGCTCGTCGATGAGTCCCTTCAACCGGCCCAGCCTCCGCCTTACCTTGCCGACAACGTGCATGTCATGCACATCATGGTGGTGGATGACAACGTGGATGCTGCCACCACGGTGGCGATGCTGCTGGAAATCGATGGCCACACGGTTTCCGTGGCCCATTCGGCTGAACAGGCACTGGCCAGTGCGCTGGCCAGCGCGCCCCATCCGCCCCAGGCTTTTCTGCTCGACATCGGCCTGCCCGGCATGGATGGGTATGAATTGGCCCGAAGGCTTCGTGCCGCGCCCGCAACGTCCGGCGCCACCTTGATTGCCCTGACCGGTTACGGCCAGCCGCAGGACCGTGAAAGATCAAAGGCGGCAGGTTTTGACCACCACCTTGAAAAGCCGGTAGACCCGGTCAGGCTGCTGGCGCTGTTAAACAACATTCACGCGAGCTGAATGGTTGGCGCTGCAGCGGGTTGTCAGGCCTGCGATGAAGCCAGATAGCAACGGTGCCATTGAGGATCAATAATGCCTGTAGTTTGCGACCACGGCTTACCCCAATCACGCACATTCAGCGCTCACGCGCAACCCGGTAGATGGCACCATTTAGATCGTCCGACACCAGCACCGACCCATCGCGCATCACCAGCACATCCACCGGCCGACCCCAATAGCTGCGGCCTTGCAGGAAGCCGGTTAAAAACGGCTCCATCCGCTCGACGCGATTGTCTTTCATGACCAGTCGCACGACGTCGTAGCCAACGCGTGACGGCGGGTGCGAGCCGTGGCGGGCGACGATGATGTTGCCCTGATATTCGCGCGGCGCCGCATCCCCCGTGTAGAAACGTGTGCCGATCGCGGAGACGTGAGCACCGAGTGCGAACACCGGCGGCGTGAATTCGGAACAGGCGCGGTTATTGGCAAATTCTGGATTGGGTATGCCAGAATCATGGCAATAGGGAAAGCCGTAATTCTCACCCATTCGCGACACACGATTGAGCTTGTCGGTGGGTAATGCCTCGCCTAAGTTATCCTGGCCTTGCTCACTAAACCATAGCTCGCGTGTTTGCGGATGCCAGTCAAAACCAACGGTGTTGCGAATGCCGCGCGCAACGATTTCTTTGCCGGTGCCGTCGGGGTTGATTCTGATAATCGTGCCGTACTCATCGTTCTGCGCTTCGCATAGATCACACGGCGAGCCGACCGAAACATACAATTTCCCATCCGGGCCGAAGTCCATAAAATGTGCGCCGTGACGCACTTTATCAGGCAGGCCATCAATCACGGTCGTGGGCGGTGGAGGTGAATCGAGGCGATTTTCAATATCGTCAAAGCGCAGGATTTTGGTTCGGGCCGAGACGTAAAGTGCGCCTTGAAAAAAGGCAATACCGCTCGGGCTGACGATGCCCTTCAAAATCGTGCGCTGGTGTGTGACCGCGCCACGGTTGGTCGAGAGCGCATACACGCTGCCATCGTTGCTGCCAACAAATAATGTGCCGCGAGCACCCATCGCCATCTGTCGCGCTTTAGGTAAATCGGTCGCATAAACGGCTACTTTAAAACCTGGTGCGACCTTGAGTGCATCGAGCTGAATGCCTTTGTTTTCGTCTTTGAGATCGGCGAGTGTCCCACAGGCGCTAAGCATTACAGTCACAGTGACCGCTATGCAAACAACAGGCATGAGGCGACGAACAAATTCTAGGTCAACAATTTTTGTAAGCTGATTTTTTATCATATGATCCGTGACGGTTGAATGACTAGTTGTTATTCAAAGTTTGACCTTGAACTGTTGCACGGCGGCTGGCCGAAAACGGAGAGTAGCGCGATCTGTAGGACGCTCGTGGGTGACGCCGTAGGATTGTCAGCTGCCGGACGCGCAATAGCTTGGCGACGGCGCGAATTAAAATTGATTAAGGTTGCCACCGCCTACACACAAAAGCACGCCCGCCTACAGCCTTCGCCTGCTTGCCCACTTATTCTATTACAATAGCGAGCTGCAAATTGCAGTACAAATACGCGATCCGTTCCGATTGCAACCGGGAAACCTCCTCGCCTCACAAGACCTCGCAAATACGTAAACATTTATAACCTAAAGGACTAACATGAAAACTTTAACAATCGCCTCAGCAGCTCTTCTCTTATTGGCTCTCAGCGCTTGCGATCGCCCTGTGGCACCTGTAGTGGTCACACCAACCGTTTCCACGCCGCCGACAGTGGTCGCGGTACCTGGACCTGCCGGCGAACCCGGTAAATCTGGCGAAGCCGGCAAGATGGGCGAAACCGGTAAGATGGGTGAAACCGGCAAAGCAGGCGAACCCGGTAAGACTAGCACCGATACGGTAGTAATTGTTCCAGCGCGTCCGTAACTGTGTAAATCAATTCTCACAAAATGCCCTGCTATCCCGGTTCAACCCGGGTAAGCAGGGCATTTTTTTCGCTCAATCTAAGTTGGTGTCGTGCGGTCGTTTGATGGCTCAACCTAAATGGCCCCAGCCGCAATTCGAGAACAGCAAGTAATTCGTTTTCAAGCTCAGCAATAGTTTGACTGATGCGCGTCAACGCCGGAATCTGGTGGATGGCTATACTCATGATGCAATTTAAAAAACTACATGAGGAGGTCGTATGAGCCGCTGGAGCCCACTGAATTCACTGAATCAACCGCAGCCACGAAACCGTCAAAAGCTCGGTAATGATCAACGGATTGTTAACACCGTAATGATCCATTTGTTCACAGGTGCCCTCGCTGCCGGCGCCTCTCTCGCAAACGCACAGTTAACTGCAGCGCCAGCGCCCACCGCCGCAGTTCCAACAGCCGCTCCCGTTGCGACGCCGACCCCAACTCCCACACCCGTTACGCCTGCCGCCGTAGTGCCTGCTATTCCGCCGACTTGGGCGCAGGGACGCACTGCCGAGCAGGCAAACTCAAACCTCACGCCACACCCCCCAGGTCTGATAGCGCTGCCGGTGGATGAGATTCAGACTACAAAATTAAAAGCGCCGCCTGGCTTTAAGGTTGAGCTGTGGGCAAGCGGGTTGCCCAATGCGCGCTCCATGACCGTTGGCAGCAAAGGTACGGTGTTCTTCGGCACGCGTTTTCCCGGCAATGTTTATGCGGTGGTTGATAACGGCAAAACCCGTCAGACTCGAGTCATCGCCAAAGGATTGCATCGGCCGAACGGGGTCGCATTCAAAGACGGCGCACTTTATGTCGCGGAGCTGTCGCGCATTTTGCGTTACGACAATATCGAATCTCAGCTCGATAATCCACCTGCACCAGTGGTGGTGTTTGACGCGTTGCCGAAGGATGAGCCTCACGGCTGGAAATTCATGACGTTCGGGCCCGATGGAAAGCTCTATTTCCAGATTGGAACACCCGCCAATGCGGTGGTGCCACCGGCGACGCACGCCGTCATCATGCAGCTTGATTTGGAGACGAAAACAATGCGCACCATCGCTTCAGGGGTGCGTAACAGCGTGGGTATGGATTTCCATCCGGTCACGAAAGAGCTGTGGTTTACGAACAACGGTCGCGATTGGGTCACCGATGATTTGCCGAACGACACACTGCACCATGTCAGCCGCAAGGGCATGAATTTCGGGTATCCGTTCTGCCATCAAGGCGACTTGCTGGATCCTGATTTCGGCAAAGGCCGCACCTGTGATGAATTTGATAAACCCGACATGCTACTGGGCCCGCACGTGGCGGCGCTGGGCATGCGCTTCTACACCGGCAAAATGTTCCCGGCGGCTTACAAAAACAGTATTTTTATCGCCGAGCATGGCTCATGGAATCGCACCAAGAAGACAGGTTATATCGTGAGCCGTGTAGTGCTGGATAAAAACGGCAAGGCAGTTTCAAAAGAGCCATTTTTAACCGGCTTTGCGAACGGTGAGGACTTTTGGGGCCGCCCCGCTGACGTGCAAGTCATGCCGGATGGCGCACTGCTGGTATCAGACGATGTGGCGGGTGCGGTGTTTCGCGTGAGTTATGCGGGCAAGTGACGCAGGCAAATAATGCAGGCAAGTAGTTTTTATTTGTAAAATGTCTCTCCCGTGTGCTCTGTTCTGAATCTGAAGAAGCACGTTGGAGAGACCTTTGCGTATACCAATGCCCCGCCAATCTAAACAATTCCCGCAACAATTCAACACCGACGCTGATGATGTTTTGCATGCTCTACCGCACGGTCGCGATAACCATAAAAATGATGCTGAAATTTCTGTTGCTTTTGCTGTTGTCTTTTGCCGGCATCTCAGCCTCAAACACCCATGCTGCCGACATCGCGGCAGGCAAAACCAAAGCAGATGCCTGCATTGCATGCCACGGCTCAGTGGGCATTTCCAGTGAAGCGTCAATCCCGATATTGGCCGCACAACCTTCACTTTTTATTGTTTATCAATTGATTCAATATCGCGGCAATCAGCGTGTCTCGCCGACGATGAATACCATCGCGGCGTCATTGAGTGACACCGACATGCGCGATCTGGGCGCTTATTTTTCATCACTTCCTGCCTCCCCTGCCGCGACCGGGCTTGATGCAGAAAAAATCAAACTTGGCCAGACAATATCCGAGGCGAATCACTGTCAGGTGTGCCATACCCCGGATATGCGCGGCCAAAAACAAGTGCCACGGCTGGCGGGCCAGCATGTGGCATACCTGAACACGCAATTAAAGGGGCTACGCGACGGCACACGCAAAGACATCGACGGCAGCATGGCCAGTGCCGCACAGGGACTCAGCGATGCGGACATTGGCGCGGTATCGGTGTTTGCGGCCTCATTAGGCGCAGCATCACCACGCACACCACCGCCAGTCAAATAAAGAACTTCCGCCGCGGTTAGTGGTCTGTATCAGGTCACATCACAGCGATCTCAAGCTCATCTGCTCTGCTGCTTGATCTGCTGCTTGATCTGCTGCTTGATCTGCTGCTTGATCTGCTGCCTGCTTTGCTTACGTTGCTCATACCCGCACTTCTCACGCGCCTCAGCCACATGATGAAAACTTTTTGGTCGCGCTCAGTTAGCGACCCTGCAATCTCGCCATATATTGTGATTCACTTGTGATTCATTTATATTTGCAATCCGCCTATGCCCGAATTTACTCCGCTCCCGACCAACACTCCTCCCGCACTTGCGCATGCGCTAAAAGCATTGCAGGGTTCGGCTGGAGATGACGCGCTCTCGCCTCCCGCGCAACTGATCGCGCTGGTCGACGTTCTGCGTCCGGACAGCACCGCCGATGCCGAGGATATCGCGATTGCTACCAAACGGTTTATCGCCATGTGTGAGGCGATCGAGACCGATGAATCGCTCAGGCGCAGTCTGCGCCACCGGTTGCTACAATTGTTCGACGGCAAGAAGCAGGTCAGCTTCTTTGCCGACAGCGGAATCCTGCCGAATAGTGGGTTCTTTTCAGAGCTGTGGCGGCGGATGGTTCAACGTATATTTCCCGCCATTAAAGATCCTGCATCACTGAAAGACAGCATCAATTTAATCTTTCATCGCCGTGATGATTGTGAGTGGCTAGATCTAATTCCGATCGATCTGAAATTGCGTTTCTGGCATGGGCTGCGCATCAAAGAAACGACTGATCCTGACCGCCAGAGCGATGAAAAAATGCTGTTCGACTCACTATCGCAAATGCTCGATGCAGGCGACGTGCTGGCGATTCGCATTGGCGCAATGGGGTTAGAGCCCGAGTTGATTCGGTTGTCACCGCGAATTGAAGAACGCGATTCCCCGTTTGTTGCACTCGCCAGGGAAACACAACAATTGTCCGCCGCATATCGACAATATCTGGTGGCGGGCGAGTGGCCCGCTGACGATGAGCGTCAGTTGATGGTGTTGATTGATCAGTGCCGCGAAATCATGGTCAGAGTCCGCGCACGCGCAGTCAGCATCGGCACCAGCCTCTCGCTCACCTATTTGTTATCACGTCTGGAACAAAGCCTGCATCGCCTTGAAATGATTGTGCGCATGTTGGCCATGCAACATCGGACAGCCGCAAATGGATTGACGAGCGCACCGTTTGAGGCGACCGACGACGAGAAATCGCTGGTCACGCTGTGGGTGGAATTTTTGGAGCATGCGATACGTGGCGAAGGGCAGCGCCAGAGTATTCGCGACCATATCAGCGGAACCATCGGGCTACTCGCACTACGCGTGACTGAGAACGCCAGCCGAACCGGCGACCATTACATCACCAGCACGCGCGAAGAATACCTGCAGATGTGGCGACTCGCAATGGGCGGCGGTTTTGTGGTCGGCTTTATGTCGCTGATCAAGCTGCTGTCTTCGCAAACCGAATTGGCGCCGCTCGGCTACTTTATGGCCTATGCGATGAACTACGCGTTTGGTTTCATGCTCATTCATGTGCTGCATCTCACCCTCGCCACCAAGCAGCCCGCGATGACGGCATCCACGATTGCCGCGGCGATTGGCGAAATTCGCGGACGGATGCGCGATGTAGAGAAATTAGCCACCCTCGTGGTTGACCTGATCCGCAGCCAGATTGCCGCTATTCTGGGTAACGTCCTGATCGCGATTCCCACCGCAATTCTGATTAGTTTGGCGATGGCAGCCGTCACCGGCCAGCCGCTGATGGGCCCGGAAAAGGCGCACAAACTCATTCACGAATTATCCCCATTTGATAGTCTGGCGCTGTTTCATGCGGCGATTGCAGGCGTATGCCTGTTCATCGCGGGACTGATTTCAGGCTATTACGACAATCTGGCATCGTATGAGCGCATTCGCGAGCGCATGGAGCACGCACGCTGGCTGCAATTGCTGTTGGGCGAAGCGCGACTCACTCGTTTCGCGGTCTACATGGACAACAATTTGGGCGCACTCGCAGGCAATTTTTTCCTCGGTGTCATGCTCGCAATGGTCGGCACCATCGGCTTTTTGACGGGCCTGCCGATTGACGTTCGGCACGTCACGCTGTCATCGGCGAATTTTGGTTTGGCACTGGCGTCGCTTGATTTTGCTGTAGACGGCGCGACTATTGGCAAAACCCTGCTGGGGATCGGCTTGGTAGGCTTTTTCAATCTCACCGTGAGTTTCGCACTCGCACTATGGATCGCGATGCGCGCGCGGGGCGTGGCGTTCAGCCAGACGCGGATGTTGATTGCCATCCTGTTTCGTCGCCTCATTAGCGCGCCGCGACAATTTTTTTGGTTGGTCAGAACTCCTGCCATTGAAAATAATAAACCCTAATCAGGACAAGGCGTTTCAGCCATAAATGGCTCAAAACACCCGCTGATAAAAGTTTCTGAACAATTTAATACGTTTGTCAATACGTTTTGTATGGCAAAAACTTGCCCGATAAAACGACCTTTACGCGGTCACCTTTGGGATCGGACTCACGCTCGATATCCATCGAAAAATCGATTGCGCTCATGATGCCGTCACCGAATTCTTCGTGAATGAGTTCCTTGATGGTGGTGCCGTATACGCTGACAATTTCATACCATCGGTAGATGAGTGCATCGGTCGGCACGGCGGTTGGCAGCGAGCCTTTGTACGGGACTTCCTGTAAAATTTGCACTGCTTCCTTATCAAGGCCAAATAGCTTGCCGGCTTTTTCGGCGTCGGCTTTGGTCAGCGTCATCTGACCTAACATCGCCGCCGTTACCCATTCCTTGCTGTGGCCAATTTTTAGCGCGATGTCATACCACTTCAAACCTTTTTTACGTTTTGCGGAGAGGATCATTTCAGTAACGTCTTGGCGATTCATGTTTTTCCTTTTGGGATGCTGGCGGCGGGGCTTAGGCGGGATTATTTAATTTGTTTCAATTCAGGGCGACTCACTTGGTCGATAGCGACCGGATCAGTCGGACTGGGCTCAAGACCTGGCATCACCTGTGGCGGGAAGGCGATTAGATTAGGATCGCTGACAAAAGTTTGCTGCACGGTCTTTGATCGATTGACCAAAAAATCCACAAGGTGATTGCGAATTTTGTAGAACTGCGGATGATGATGAATATCCGCGCGGGTTCGCGTTTTCGGCAAGGTGTTGATCACAATCTCGGCAATGCGCGCCTCTGGGCCATTCGACATCAGCATGATTTTATCGGCAAGCAAAATGGCTTCGTCAACGTCATGCGTAATCATAAAAACAGTCTGCTCGGTTTTCGCGCAGATGGAAAGTAATTCGTCCTGAATGGTACCGCGCGTGAGCGCATCCAACGCGCCGAACGGCTCGTCCAGCAGCAGCATTTTGGGCTCAATCGCGAAAGCGCGGGCAATGCCCACCCGCTGTTTCATACCTCCGGAAAGTTGTGACGGTTTTTTTTGCTCGTTGCCCGTCAAGCGAACCAGATCAATGTATTTTTGGCAGTGTGCCTTGATCTTTTCTTCGCTCAAATCCGGCCAGCGTGATTTCACCGCAAAGGCAATATTTTTTAACACCGTTAGCCACGGCATCAGCGCATGGCTCTGAAACACGACGCCGCGATCTAGGCTCGGCCCGGCGACCTCGCGGGCATCCATGATGACGGTGCCGCCGCTGGCCTCATCAAGACCCGCGAGAATATTCAGGATGGTCGATTTGCCGCATCCGGAATGCCCGATGATGCAGATGAATTCACCCTTTTCGATGTCGAAATTAACCGCATGAAAAACCGGCTTGGCACCCGGCGCATCCGAGTAGGATTTGCGCAACTGACGGACTTGCAGGAACGAATGCGAACTCATGACTATTTTATCTTTTCACTCGACATAGGTTACTGCGCGTTGCAATGCTCCAAACATCATGTCCAGCAGCATTCCCACCACACCGATCATCAGAATCGCAAAAATTACATTGGTCAACGACAGATTATTCCACTCGTTCCACACGAAATAACCAATGCCGGTGCCGCCCACCAGCATCTCGGCGGCCACAATCACCAGCCAGGCAATCCCCATCGAGATTCGCATGCCGGTCAGAATCGTCGGCGCGGCGGCCGGCAATATCACCCAAAAGGCTTTCCGAAAAATACCGACTTCAAGCGTCTTGGCCACGTTCAGCCAATCGCGGCGAACACCGGCCACGCCGTGTGCCGTGTTGATGAGCATGGGCCAAATCGAGCATATAAAAATCACAAAGATGGACGAAGTGGCCGAATCCTTGATGGTGTATAACGCCAGCGGCATCCAGGCCAGCGGCGAGATTGGCTTCAGCACCTGAATAAACGGATTGAGCGCACGATGGATCAATGGCGACATGCCAATCAAAAAGCCAAGCGGAATCGCCACCAGCGCAGCCAACAAAAAACCTGAGAGCACTCGTGCCAGCGAATAAGCGATTTGAATACCAAACCCTTTATCGTTCGGGCCGTTATCGTAAAACGGATCGCGTATTTGCTTCCACAATGTCTCACCAATCTGGGCCGGGGTCGGCAGGCCGGTAGTTTTTGGCGCACCGCCCCCCATCAACTTGGCGTACTCCGTATCGGGCGCGGATGCGGTTTCTTTGGGAACGGTGGCGATGTGCCAGATCAGCAAAAAAACCGCGAGCAGCGCCAGACTTAATATCGCCGCTTTGATTGGTAAAGAAGTCGATACCGAAAGCAGTGACGTCTTCATTGAAATTACGCGGCAACCTTATTGATTTTGAAGCTGGCCACATAAGCCTCCGGCTTGGTCTCATCAAAGGCCTTGCCCATCACGATGATTTTCTTGACCTGTTTTTCTGGCAGCCGCATACCCACCTCTTTCATGTGCTTTTTGGCATCCGTCAGCAGATAAACTTTATCAACGATTTCCTTGTATTTAACGTCACCTTTGATATATCCCCAACGCTTCATTTGCGTGAGAATCCAGACGCCCATGGCGCTCCACGGCACCGGATCAAAATCGACGCGATCTGGGACTGTTCTTACGTTGCCCAAGCCATCCGCAAATTTGCCGGTCAGTACTTGCTCGATGACCGTAACCGGTTGGTTGAGATAGGCAGCGGGCGCAATGGCAGCTGCGATGGTGCTGCGGTTATCGAGATTCATCGCCATTTGCGCAGCGTTCAGCACCGCGCGATACAGCGCGGCAAATGTATTGGGATTTTCTTTCACCCATTCGGCACGCACGCCGAATGAACAGCAAGGATGACCATCCCAGATGTCCCTGGTGAGCATATGAATAAAGCCGATCTGGTCGTACACCGCACGCTGGTTAAACGGATCCGGGCCGAGAAAACCGTCGATATTGCCCGCCCGCAGATTCGCCACCATTTCTGGCGGCGGCGTGACGCGAAGCTGTACATCCTTATCGGGATCAAGCCCGTTTTCAGCGAGGTAATAACGCAGCAGAAAATTGTGCATCGAATATTCAAACGGGATGCCAAACACCATACCTTTCCACTGCTTGGGATCGCGGCGATCCTTGTGCTTCATGGCGAGCGTGATCGCCTGGCCGTTGATGTTTTGAATCGTGGCCACATTCATCGGCACCGCATTTGAGCCAACCCCCATCGAAATTGCCAGCGGCATAGGGGCCAGCATGTGCGACGCATCGTATTCCTTATTGGTGATTTTGTCGCGAATCAGCGCCCAGCCGGCTGTTTTCACGACCGAAACATTCAAGCCCTGCTTCTCATAAAAGCCCAGCGGAGCCGCCATGATCAGCGGCGTGGCGCAAGTAATTGGGATAAACCCGATTTTCAGGACTTTCTTTTCCAATGGCGCTTTTTCTTGCGCCATGGCATTCAGTGCGCCCAGCGGAAATAAACTGGCAATGGCCGCGTACGCGGTGGACGACCCAACCGCTTTGATAAATTGACGGCGCTCAATATCGTTTGGAAAAAGTGCTGCAAGAATGCCGCCTTGAATCGAGCGATTGAATAATTGATCTTCGCTACTAGCGGTTGAATTCGGCACTGATGTCAACGTGGAAGCTTCATGTTCCGCAGCGGAGGTGTGCTGGCCGCATGCGCAGCCCTGATACGTGGCCGCTGCGTTGAGCGGATCCTGATTAAAAATAGACAAAAACTTTCTCCGAAAAATATGCGATGACTAGGGCTTCCCTGAGCCGCACTGCAGGCATACGCACGATGCGTGCCAGCCCCCTTCGCATATTATTTTCACGAATCGGTAGCACCGCCACTCGAACCGCGACCGACCATTTTTACGATCAATAAAAGCGGCGCACCTTGATGGTGCATCACACCCGGTGCGGCCCCTAAAGCGCACGCCTGCGGTGCAGGGGAGTGCTGCAGTCGCTGAGCTGCATTTCGTTTTACGTCAAACACTCAAACCCCAATATCAGCGGCACTCTTCAAGAATTTGTGTTCATGAAGCCGCACCAGTACTAGACTTTCGATTTTAAATATCTAATCATCTTCTGCGAGAAAAACCAACATTTCTACCAACTTTACGATTCTAGCCAGCGATATATTTGATCGTAAACATCAGCGCTGCTCAACAGGTCAAAATGATCCGAACCATAGCTGATGTGCTGATGCGATTTTGGGATAGCCAGCGACAGCGCCCTTTCTTTATGCACCCCCAGCGCACTATTTACCGGCACCAATCCGTCGCCTGGCAAGCGGCTTCCCGCGCCTGATTCCGCCTGCTTTTTTGTCTGCTTTTTTGCTTGCTTCGTGGCCGCGATGGCGAAACATTTGACGCCTCTCGGTAAACCCGCTTGGCGGTCGTCCGATACCGCTGATCCTGGCCGCCTATTTTCCACCCCGAAAATTGTGCCGTGGCGTAAATCTTTTATCCCTGCGCTGCGTACTTTTCCCAGTCGCGCAAAGGGCGCTGAATAAGGACTCACATCAAGCAAAATATCCAGCAAACTGCCTGCGCGCTCCAGCGGCGCGCCGTGATGCGGCGTGCCTAGAAAAAAAAGCTTGTTTAATTTTCGCAGCCAGACAAGTTTCTCCGCCTTCGCGACTTCACAAGCGCTGCGCGAAACCAGTCCGCCCATGCTGTGGCCGATGATGACCAGCTCGGTGATTGGAACCGGCCAGGTTTCAATCAGGTTTTCCAGGACGTAGGAGAATTCTTTGCCATTGGTGCCAATATGGCGGCCACTGTTGTAATGCAAATAAATAGCCGTGTAGGCTCGATCCCGCGCCAGCGCTGCGCCGTGATCGTGCGAGGCGCTGTGATCGGCGCGTTCACGATTCCATTGCAAATCATTCATGCACAGACCATGTACCAACACCAACAACTTGCCGCTCTTAGCCCCCTCCAGCACCAAAGGCTTGCCCTGCTGACGAAGCTGCATCGAGATCGCAAGTGGGTTGTTGGTGGCGGCGAGATAATCACCAAACACACCATTGAGTGCGGCAGACATGGCTTCGTGTTGAGGAAATTCAGCCGGGCCATTGAAGTACGGCGTGAGTTGTTTAAACGCCAGATCGAGACCCGCGCCGACAGCCTGTGTGACGCCGCGAACGCTACTGTAGACCATGCCCGTGATGCCGCGGGTTGAGCCTGCAGGCGTCTTCCCCAGGATCGGCGTCAGGCCCAAAATAGTCCTATGCATGGCCTCGACAATATCAGTCACTCCACCGATGGCGTCGATAATGATTTTATTTCCACCGCGCAATTGATGAGTAGCCGATTCCGGTCCGACACGAATGGGCAATATCAGGGATTTACCGCTCGCACCGGTCGCGGCTTTAGATTTACGCGTCACTGGGTCATCGCTTGGTTGCAGGCAATTGACGAAAAGCATTTCGCATACCAGATTTGCCTTTTATTTATCTGTATTTTCATGCTGCTTTTTTCTGCGCACCACAATCAAATATCGTTTGGCACTCGCGGCATAAATCCGCCGCCGGTCAACAGCCCATAAGCCATCCACAGCACCACTATTCCATAAACCACGCGCGGTGCCCACATCGCCAACTGTTCAAGAAAACCATTGATCGCGTCGGTTTCCAATTGAGTATGACGCATCAACATTTCAGGCAGTGTGCCACTGGCCTCGCCGGTTTGTGTAAATTGAATCACGCGTTCATCATTGATGTAAGTGATGCCCCGCAACGCCTCGGCCAGCGGTGCACCCGCCTGTATGCGCGCCCGAATTTTCGAAAGCTCGCGGCGCATATCACCATCCTCAACCGTATCGAGCGCGGCGGGCAGCGCGTCCAGCATGGAGACGCCCGCTTCCAACATCAACGCCAGGCTCTCAAAAAAATCGCGCAGATTACGGCGTATGAATATCGGGCCGTACAAGGGCAGCAGTTGGTACCACGATTTCCCCGCTGAACGGGGATCACCGCTCGCCAATACGCGAAACCCATACAGCGCCGCAGCCACCAACAGAAGCGGTGAGACCACCTTCCACACGTATCCGGCAAGGTTCAACCCGCCACCCACCAGCGCGGGAATTGGCTGCAGAAAAAGCGCCGCCACAAACATGAATGCTGGCAACATCAGCCGTGATTTCATCGTCGATAATTGTCGCGCCCGATCAGTATAGTAATCCGCAAGGCGCCGATACATATTTGCCGGGCTCCCCGCATTCAGCGCCGCTCGAATCAAACGCGCCTCCAGCTTGGTGAATAATCCACACTTCTCACCCGCCAACGCGAATTCGACGCCGTTCTTCAACAGCCCGCGCATCGCTTCAAGCCGCGATTGCATGGGTGATGGCAAATTCAGCACCGCAAAGGCAAGATCAAACGGCAGCCCGGCCGTTTCCATTTGCGCGAGTTGGGCGAAGAGATCGGCGCGGGTGCGGAAGGGGAGAGGCCGGTGCGCTTTTAAACGAAGAGGCATGGTGCTAATAAATCATAGAAGCGATCTTCGCGGCATATTATTTTGTATTGGGGTGCGAAATAGGGTGCAGGTTTCACTGATTCAGCCCCCATAAGGCACCCAAACATTTTTCACCTGCGTCGCTTCACGCAGTACATCCTCGGTCAACGGCAGCGCACCAAATGCAGGCAATACCCAGGTGCGTTTCATATTATCGGCGCTGGCTTTTTGCACCACGGTTTGGGCGTCATGCGGGCCCGCAAACCACATCGCATCAACATCATCATGCTCGGATAATGTCTTTGCCAATTCATCTCGATCGCCGGTCACGATATTGATCGTGCCGTTTGGTACGTCGGAGGTTTCGATAACTTGGCAAAAATCAGTCACGCTCAACGGATGCGCGGGCGAAGGGGTGACGATGAGCGCGTTGCCCATGGCGAATGCAGTGACCGCGAACGTGCAGAAAGCGAGCAGTGGCTGGTCATCAGGCAGCATGATCGCCATCACGCCAATCGGTTCGGGCATGGCCAGGGTGACGTTGCGAATCGGCGTTTGATGAATCGCGCCGTCATATTTATCGGCCCACGCGGCGGCGGTGAAAAGTGCGCTGATGCTGGCGTCTACTTCCAATTTTGCAGCGGGATTGGCTACACCGGTTTGTTGGCTGATGCGATTTGCAAATTCATCCGCACGCGCTGCGAGATTCTCGGCCATGAAATAAATAATCTGCGCGCGATTGTGGCCCGTGGCATTTTGCCAGCCAGTAGCGGCGGCGCGCGCGGCTTCGACTGCGTTGCGAATATCTTTGCGATTGCCGCGTCCGACTTCACCAATGAGTTGTTTATTCGGGCCGTAAATATTGATCGAAAGCCCGCCATCCGGGCGCACTTGTTTACCGCCGATGAACATTTTTGCAGTGCGGTCTATAGCGAGGATTGAAATTGAAACACCAGCGTTAGCGGTCTTTTTGAAGACTTTTTGGCTGGAGGCAGCCATGGATAGGCTAACTACAGATTTGCGCTTCACGTATTCGTAAAGCCCTTCTTTGCCGCCTTCACGACCAAAACCCGATTCGCGATAGCCGCCAAAACCGGCGGCGGCATCGAGCAAGTTAGTCGAATTGATCCAGACGATACCCGCTTTGATTTGCGTGGCGATGTCGAGCGCTAAGTTAATATCCTCGCTCCAAATAGTGGCCGCCAAACCATAGCGGGTGTTGTTGGCGAGCTTTACGGCTTCTTCGGGCGCACGGAAAGTCATCGCCGCCAGCACCGGCCCAAAAATCTCTTCTTGCACGACGCTTGACGCGGGGGCGCAATTGATGAGTACCGTCGGTGGATAGTAATTGCCAATAATCGGCATGCCTTTTTCGTTTGCCCAAGATGGCTGTATCAACGTGGCCCCTTCCGCCACGCCACGTGCGACTTTTTCCTGAATCTGTTTTAGCTGTGATGCATCAACGATGGCACCGATATCGATCGCCTTATCGAGCGGATCGCCCACGCGCAATTTTTCCATGCGCGCGCGAAGTTTTTTGTATATCTTTTCCGCCACACCTTCTTGCACCAGCAAGCGTGAACCTGCACAGCAGACTTGCCCCTGATTAAACCAGATGGCGTCAACAATGCCTTCAACCGCAGAATCCAGATCCGCATCATCGAACACCACAAACGGCGATTTGCCGCCCAGTTCCAGCGATAACTTTTTACCTGTCCCGGCCGTCGCGCGGCGAATAATGCGACCTACTTCGGTTGATCCAGTGAAAGCAATTTTATCGATATCGGCATGCTCAACAATCGCCGCGCCGGTACGCCCGTTGCCCGTAACAATATTCACCACGCCAGGCGGCAAGCCAACCGAGTTACAAATTTCAGCAAACAATAATGCGGTGAGCGACGTAAATTCAGCGGGTTTCAATACCACCGTATTACCCATCGCAATCGCGGGCGCAATTTTCCAGGAGAGCATCAACAGCGGAAAGTTCCACGGGATAATTTGACCGATCACGCCAAGCGATTGGTGATGGGGCAATTCAGCTTCTTGCAGCTGTGCCCAGCCCGCGTGGTAATAAAAATGGCGGGCGACCAGCGGAATATCGATGTCGCGCGTTTCGCGAATCGGCTTGCCGTTGTCCATCGTTTCCAGCACCGCAAACAGGCGCGAGTGCTTTTGAATTTGCCGCGCGATGGCATACAAGTAGCGAGCGCGAATATGTCCCGCCGTACCGCTCCAAGCGGGATGCGCTTTACGGGCGGCTTTTACTGCATCGTCAACGTCCTTTTTATTTGCCTGCGCGATGCGCGCCAACTTTTTATTGGTCGAGGGATTATTCGAATCGAAATATTCTTGTGAAAGTGGCTCACGAAATTTGCCGTTAATGAAGAGGCCGAATTTTCCATCGTGCTCTGCGATCCAGTCGAGCGCGGGCAATGCGGCTTCCGGTGCTGCGCCATAAGGAAGAGATTTTTGCGTTAATATTTCTGCGACTTTCATCTACGGGGCCCCTTTCTTTTTCGCTTTTTTGCGACGTGTTTATGCGTGGGATTGAGTGATGCTCATCCCAAGGCCTGGTACTGCATCGACGCATATCGGCCATAGGCAAAATGCTCAAGCTGGCGCTCAATATCGTTCACCAACGCCGAGGCACCGATACGGAATAGATCAGGCTGCATCCATTCATCACCCAACTCTTCTTTCATCAGCATTAACCAATCCAGCGACTGCTTCGCGCTGCGAATACCGCCCGCGGGCTTGAAGCCGATCTTCACACCGGTCTGCTCGTGATACGCGCGGATGGCGCGCAGCATCACGAGGCTGCCTGCGAGCGTGGCATTGGTGGGCTCCTTGCCCGTGGAGGTTTTGATGAAATCGGAACCAGCCTGCATCGAGATAATGGACGCACGCATTATATTTTTGAGGGTGCCCAATTCCCCCGTGGCGATAATCGCTTTCATATGCGCTGCGCCGCAGGCTTCGCGAAACGCTTTAACTTCGTCGTAAAGGCCGCACCAATTGCCGGTCAGCACATGCTCGCGCGAAATAACAATGTCGATTTCCGCCGCACCCGCTTTTACGCTCGCTTCGATCTCTTCAATTTTTTGCGAAAGCGGATTCAAGCCTGCGGGAAAACCAGTCGAGACCGCTGCAACCGGAATGCCGGAGCCTTGCAAGGCCTCGACGGCAGTGGCGACAAATCGATGATAAACACAGACCGCGCCCGTCGTTAGCGGCTGTTGTGCAAACGCTTCTGACACGCCGAGATCGGCTAATAGTTTCGCGCTGATCGGCTGGCGCGCTTTGGCGCAGAGCCGCTTCACCGTGCCCTCGGTATCGTCACCTGACAAAGTGGTGAGATCAATGGTTTTAACCGCATGCAGCAGCCACGCGGCTTGCACCTCCTTCTTAACGGTACGACGCGTACCAAGAGTCGCGGCGCGGCGTTCAATCGCGCTGCGGTTGACGCGTACATCTTTCACCGACCCCAAATCCAGGCGCGTACCGGGATTGCGTTGTTCATGTGAATTTGCATCGCGGTGCGGGAGCATATTTTTTTCAAGGAGGACAGAAATGTTCACCATGGTTTGCCAATTCTTGAGGAGTGGCAAATTATAGCGCCGCTCCACGTTCAGCCAGCTTCTAGCGAATGCCTGCAATTCGATGTCCTGTTATGCGCAGTGCCGCCGGAGAATCGCTAACGACCCCGCATGAATAGTTTGTCGAGATCGTGCAATGCAAATTGGTACCAGGTGGGTCGGCCGTGATTGCACTGGCCACTGCGCTCGGTGGCTTCCATGTCGCGCAGCAACGCATTCATTTCAGGAATCGCTAATTGCCGATTAGCCCGCACCGCACCATGACAAGCCATAGTCCCTAAAATTTCATCGCGTTTTTCCGTCAATGCGCGCGACGCGCCATGCTCCGCCAAATCATCCAGCAGCTCTCGCAGCATCGCGGTCGCATCCAGACTTGGCAGCATGGCGGGGCCGGCGCGGATCGCGATTTCGGTCGGCGAAATCGCCGCGAGATCAAAACCAAGCTGCTCAAAAAATGGGCGATGGTCGGCCACCAGCTGCATATCGCGTTCGCCTAACGCCATGGCGATGGGTGCGATCAACGGCTGCGAGGCAAGCTGATTCAAATCGAGCGCGGTTTTAAGCTTTTCATAGACGATTCGCTCGTGCGCGGCATGCATATCGACCAACACGAGCCCATTCGCGTTCTGCGCGAGAATATAAATGCCGTGCAGCTGGGCGAGGGCAAACCCGAGCGGGGGTAACGCTTGGTTGCTCAACTCGTGATGCTGCGCATCTGAAATAACAGACTTATTCGCGTTGTTTAAATAGGAAAACTGCGCGGGCGTTTCGCCGCGCAGCACCTCATAGAAAGCGTTTGGCTCGCGAACGTTCAGTTGCGGAAAACCTGGTTGTATTGCGCGCTGCCAAGTTTGTGAAGAGTATGTATTCGAAATCGGCGCAGTTTGGCCGTTCTGGCCACGCTGGCCGGTAATCCAGTCGATTGGATTGGCCACGGCAGGCGCGGTGTTTGCCGCCGACACCGCCAGTGCCTTGTTAAGGGCATGGAACACGAATTGATGAGCGGCCCGCGAATCGCGAAACCGGACCTCGGCTTTGGTCGGATGCACATTCACGTCAACCATCGCCGGATCGAGATTCAAAAATAGCGCGTATGCCGGATGGCGGCCACCGTGCAGCACATCTGAATAGGCCTCGCGAATCGCGTGAACCAGTAATTTGTCGCGTACAAATCGGCCATTTACGAATAAATATTGCTGATCGCGACCCGCGCGAGAATAGCGCGGCAGGCCGATCCAGCCAACAATCGAAAACGCCGCCGCACGCTCATCAATCTCGGCACTCGCGGCCGCAAATTCTTCGCCCAGAATCGCTGCCACCCGTGTCTTAGGCTCGCCCGGATGCAGCTGCCACAGCCTTCGTCCGTTGTGGGTGAGGCTGACGGCGACCTCCGGCACGGCGAGCGCCAGACGTTGTGCCACATCTTCGCAATGACCGAACTCGGTCGCCTCAGTTTTAAGAAATTTGCGCCGCGCGGGCGTGTTGAAAAATAGATCTTCGGCGTTCACCACCGTGCCGCGCTCCAACGCGGCGGCTTCAATGGCGGAGGCCTCGCCCCCGACAATTTCAAATCGTGATGCATAGGCTGCACTTTCTGCGCGACTCGAAATGCTGAGTCGAGAAATAGCTGCCAGGCTGGCCAGCGCCTCCCCCCGGAAACCTAGGCTCGCCACTCGTTCCAGGTCATCCAGCACGCGAATCTTGCTGGTTGCGTGCCTCGCAACTGCCAGCGGCAATTCTTCCGCCGCAATGCCGCACCCGTCATCGGCGACGCGAATCCGCTTGATACCGCCCTGCGCCAAATCAATATCAATCCGGCGTGCAGCCGCGTCCAGACTGTTTTCCAGCAACTCTTTGAGGGCCGCGGCGGGCCGTTCCACCACCTCGCCTGCAGCAATTTGATTGATGAGCAGTTCGGGCAGGATACGAATAGCGCGGGGTACGTGAATCATACCGTTGGTCATACCAGTGGCAAACTTAGGTCGGGATTATTCAATGACAATCGCTGGCAAACGTAAGTGGATAGGCGCATGGGAAATGCGCAAGTGTAAGACCCATACATACAATGAGCTCATAGTTAAAAGGTAAAGTCTATTCTAGCTCACCCCTTGACGCCCCCAGTGGTTGCCTCTATGTTAGCGGTGTTGGTGCTTTGCGGGATTGAAAATATCAGCCGTTTGTGAGCGACATTGTCTGAACTTTAAGTACGATCTAAATTTGCGGCTCGTGCCTGAATACATATCGCGTCAGCTCACGAAGAAATTTTATGTTGAAAGGTTAATATTGCGTTCAGAAGCAAATCTAATCAATGCCGGTCGATTGTGCAGAGATAGCACATCGCGCAGTGATAGCACGCATCGCTCATTGACCCGATGCAAACAGCCACAAATGGGTCCTTGCGTTCAAACAAAGGCGAGTCGTCTTCGCCGATTCCCTTGAATTCCTCCCCCTCCCCTTTATCCTCATCCCCTGCCTCCGATCTAGCTGCGGCAATCCCGCCGCCGACCACGCCGACACTAATTAACGCCCTGGATCGGACATTCCTAGCGCAGCATATTGGCGCGGAACAAATTCGTCTTCTGTACCGATTTTCGCTCGTCGGCTATTTAGCGGAACTGCTTGTGACGTTTTTGTTGGGCACAATTTTATGGAACGATCTGGATGATTTTTCCGCGCACAAGGGGCTGTTCATCTGGTTCGGCTGCGCATTTGTGGTGATGCTGGCGCGTTATGGTCTCTACAAACTTTTCATCCGCGCCAGCCCACCCATCAACGCACTTGCCACCTTGGACAACACGTGGGAAAAGCGTTTTGTGGTGTTGAGCCTGGTGATGGCGGCACTTTGGGCCGCGATGGGCTCGTTCCTGTTGCCTAAAACGGGGCCCACGCAACTGCCGGTGATAATGATGCTGGCGTTGCTGATCACCGGCGCGGTTGCCTATTACGCGCCACATCGTAAATTATTCGGCATTTTCGCCATCATGACGCTGCTGCCGATGGGCGTGATGACGATGGGCTTTGGCGATCGCACCGGCTCAATGCTGGGCGCGACCCTCATTATTTTGATGGGCGTATTGGTTGCAGTGCATGCGAAAGTTCACGCGGCGCTGCATGAGTCGCTTACCGCCCGCTTCGACAATGTTTTTATCGGGATGCGACTGGAAGAAGAAAAAACGCGGGTCGAACGCGCCAATCGTGCCCTCGCACAAGAAGCCCTGGATCGTCAAAAGGCGGAGCGCTCGGAATTAATCGCGCTACAACGCCTCCGACTGCACCTCGATCGCACACCGCTGGGCGTGATTGAGTGGAATATGGATTTTCAGGTCACCACTTGGAACCCGTCGGCCGAAGCGATTTTTGGTTTTTCGGGGGGCGATGTGATTGGCGAATCGGGCTATTTGCTGGTCGAAGGGCGCGAAGCGAGCGAGCGCCTCGCCAGCATGTGGACAGAGTTAATGCAAACCAGCGGCTCCACGCGCGTCAGTCTGACCAACAAAACCAAACGCGGCGACACCATTCACACCGAGTGGTACAACACGCCGCTCACCGACAGCTCACAAAAAATGATCGGTGTGGCCTCGCTGGTGCAAGACATCACCGAGCGCCTCAATACCGAACGCACCATTCACTACATGGCGCACCACGATTCGCTCACCGGTCTGCCGAACCGCCGCTTGATGCAGGACCGCTTAAATCAAGCCGTAATGCAGGCGCGGCGACTCCAGAAGCATGTCGGCCTCCTGTTCATCGATCTGGATAGATTCAAGCTGATCAACGACACGCTGGGCCACGAAACGGGGGATTACGTTCTGCGCGATGTGGCGAAACGTCTGAGCCGCATCGTGCGCGAAGGCGATACCGTCTCACGCGAAGGCGGCGACGAATTTGTGGTGTTACTACCTGAGCTGGAAAAGCCGGAATATACGCAGGTCGTAGCGTCAAAAATTCTTGATGAGCTCAGCAAAATAATCGAAGTCGCGGGTCATGAAATCGCGATCACAGCGTCGATCGGTATTTCGCATTTTCCAAACGATGCGACCGACGTTCAACACTTGCTGAAGCATGCTGATTCCGCAATGTATCAGGCCAAGGATGCGGGCAGAAATACGGCGCGCTTTTTCACCAGCGACCTTAATTTCCTGCTATCAAAACGCCTGGAAGTCGAGACCCGATTGCGCCGCGGCATTGAACGCAACGAATTCTTTTTGCTGTACCAGCCGATTATTGAAGTAAAAAGCGGGAACATGAGTGGGGTCGAAGCACTGCTGCGCTGGAATGATCCGCAGCGCGGTGAAGTTTTTCCAAAAGATTTTATTTCCATTGCGGAAGAATTGGGGCTCATCGTCCCGCTGGGTGAATGGGTGTTTCGCACTGCCTGCAATCAGCTCAAAATGTGGGACGAAGACGGTTTCCGTGATCTCACCATGGCGGTGAATTTGAGCCCGCGTCAATTTATATCGCGCAAATTATTCCCGTCGATGCGCGCGGCCTTCATCGACACCGGCATTGATCCCGCCCGAATTGATTTGGAAATTACCGAATCGGTGGCGATGCGAAATCTTGAACAATCAATTGAGATTTTGGCCGAGCTTCGCAAAGTGGGTGCGACGGTTTCCATAGATGATTTCGGCGTCGGCTATTCGTCTCTCGGCCAATTAAAGCGTCTGCCGGTGCAATCATTGAAAATTGATCGCAGCTTTATCACCGGCATCCCGACAGACCAGAACAGCGCGCTGATTTCTGAGGCGATTATTGCGATGGCGAAACGGCTGCGGCTGCGGGTCGTAGCTGAAGGCGTCGAGACCGAGGCACAGCTGGCGTTCCTGCGCGACAATAATTGCGATGCGTATCAAGGCTATCTGTTCTCCAAGCCACTCAATGGCGCCGATACGACGGCATTGTTGAAAGCAAACCGTGAAAGCGCGCAGAGTACGCAAAACACATAGAGCGCCATTTGGCGGGTACTTTCAGGCAACACTGCTTTTAAACGCGCGCCAGTACCCGTGTTTAAAAAGCTCGGCAGATCCGTGAGTGGCGGCTTATCAAGGCGTTGAGAACTCGCGCAATGCGGTTAATTGATCTCCCCACCCGCGTGCCATCATGCTGATAAATTCAGATATTGGCAGGCCGTGGCGAACCGGATGGTTGCAACGTAGCTGATTCCTGCCGCGATGTATGACAGCGATCCGCGTGCCAGATGGGCTCGGCATGAACTGAACCTCAACCTCAACTTCAACTTCAACTTCAACTTCAACTTTAGTTTTCTCAACCGGCGCGAAATTTATATTGCGCCACTCAAACACCAGGCACTGTGGCAGTTCCCGTACTTTTAAGCGGCGCAGTTCCACGTCAGAAACCGCAGCCGCCGATGCAGACATGCTTGCCAACATGCTTTCGCCCGCATCCGCACAGAACGATTCGAACACCCACCCACAAACCCCTGGCTCAACCGCGATCACTCGGCGCTCATCTGCAGCTCGTCCGCACGATGCAGTTTTTCTCGCAGCACATCAATCGCCGCGCGATTGAAACCAACACAGGCTAGCTCACATCACCAACTTTCACATCGCCCATATTTAAGCCCGCGCCAGCGCCGGGTTTTTCATGAAATAGCCGCGAATGCCGTCGGCAATGGCATCGGCAAGTTTGTCCTGGTAGGCGGCATCGCGCAGCTTGCGCTCCTCTTCAGGGTTGGAAATGAATGCAGTCTCAATCAAAATCGATGGAATATCGGGTGCCTTTAATACCGCAAACCCGGCCTGTTCGACATACGCCTTATGCAGATGATTAATGCCACCCATCTCCGCCAAAACCAGCTTTCCAATTTTCAAACTATCGTTAATCTGCGCGGTTTGCGATAAGTCGAGCAGGGTTAGGGCAAGATGAGTGTCACGTACGTTCAGATTTACGCCGCCGATTAAATCCGCATCGTTTTCCTTGTTCGCGAGCCAACTGGCCGCTGTTGAAGTGGCCCCGCGCTCAGACAGCGCAAACACGCTTGAACCATTCGCATGCGGCGTCACAAATGCATCAGCGTGCACGCTCACAAACAGATCAGCGCGCAGCTTTCTGGCTTTTTGAACGCGCATATTCAGTGGCACAAAAAAATCGGCATCACGGGTCAGCGCCACGCGATATTGTGGATCGTTATGCAGCTTGTCTTTTAATTTCTTGGCAATCACCAACACAATGTCTTTTTCGCGCGTGCCACGGCGGCCAATTGCACCGGGATCTTCGCCACCGTGGCCAGGGTCCAGCACCACCACAAACGGGCGCGGCTTCTTCGCAGCCGATTGAGCATTCGGTCTTGGTTTGCTATCAATGTAAGGCTTGTCATTCGCGACAGCTTTTGGCTCCGCTTTTGCGTCTCTTGACAGCGAACCTGTAACCGGCGGGACAGACGCACTGGCAATCACATCGGCATTGGAATTTGCGCCAGGTGTTGCATTTAGTGCTGCATTTGGTTTTACATTGGGTGAGGCGGGAAGCGTCGCGACATCAGCCGTCATTTGCTGACCATTTCCGAATCCAGCCACATCATCATTTAGCAAAGCCAGCAGCGGGTCAACCGGCTTGGCCGGGTAAATATCGAGCATCAGGCGATGGCCAAATTCACCTGCCGGCGGCACCGCAAACACCTGCGGTTTCACCTCAGTCTTGAGATCCAGCACCACCCGGATAACATTCGGTCGATTCACACCCACGCGCACCGTGCGGATAAAAGGGTCATCGTTACCGATTTTGGCGGCGAGCTCTTTGAGCGCTGACCCGAGTTCCACATTTTCGATATCGAGAACCAGTCGTTCTGGGTTCTTCACAAAAAATTGTTGAAACTTGAGCACGGTGGCGGATTCAAATGTGACGCGTGTGTATTCGTTCGCAGGCCAAACGCGGGTTGAACTAACTTGTGTGATCGGTGCAGTTTGCATCGCTGCATGCACTGGCGCGGACAACATCGGCGACAGCAAAAGCGGCAGCGATAGAAAACTGCGTCTTGAAACTTGTTTCGGCGTTGCGCTGTTGTCGCCGGCACCGCTGCGATGGTTGTCATCACCACGTTCTGCGGTAATCCGGGAAATGCCGGCTGGGTTGTTCTTTAGCTCGGTTGCAGCGGCTGCGTCGACTGTATCGGCTGCCTCGACCGCAGCGCCCGAATTATTGCCAACCCGTGCGCCGTGGTTGCGCTCAGGTTCGCCTGGCGGCTGTCCTGATCGGCGGTTTGCTGCACGCTTAGCATGATATGAAGATCCGGCGGAGGCAGCAGGTCGTTGGCCTTTTCTGGCCACTCGACAAGGCATACGTTCGACTGATTGAACAAGTCGCGAAATCCTGCTTCGTGCCATTCTTCTGGATCGCGGAAGCGATAAAAATCAAAGTGATACAAGTTTAACTTAGAAACTACATAAAGTTCAACCAATGCGTAAGTCGGGCTCTTAACACGCCCTTGATACTTAAGCGAATGTATTAAACCGCGTACTAGCGTGGTTTTACCTGCTCCCAAATCACCGCTTAAATAAACCGTTATTCCCGGCTGTAATTCGCGTGCAACCTGCGCGCCCAACGCCAACGTCGACGCTTCATCCGATAAATCAATTATCAAATTTTCCGCCACGTTTTCCGCCATGTTCATACGCCACCATTTGTCCACTAAACTTGCTTCATGAATTTGAATATTTCAACACCCGATTTTGCCAGACTCTCACAGCAGATTAAAACCTGGGGACGCGAATTGGGATTCAATGAAGTCGGCATTAGCGATACCGATCTGGCTATTGAAGAAAAATATTTGCAGCAGTGGCTTGAACAAGGTCGCCACGG
>JAYVYF010000226.1:0-6115 GCA_043784585.1 Burkholderiales bacterium | reverse complement strand
TTTCGCGACACGCAAGGAATCGAGACGCGTGGTGTTTGAATATATTGAAGTTTTTTACGCCTCGAAGGAAGTCTCTCTAGGGAATAACCGCATCAGACGCCACGCCAAGCTTGACAATCAGTTATCCGCTGATCGTGCGGAACAATGCAACGAATCAGAGATTCAATTGGCTGCATAGTCCATCGACTTACCCGTCCACTAAATCAGGCCTCTCTCGAGTTGAAAGCAGAGCGCTAGAGCGGGCGCGCTTTGCAGGCCATTTGTTGCTGCGAAAACCCGTCTACGCTAGGGTTCGAGCGGGCTCTCGGTGTTTAGCTGGATACCGCGCGGTAGGTCCAGAACCCTAGCGCGGTGAGCGCGAACGATCCTGCCAGATGGGTAAACATGACAAGAAGTGCGGGCAGCACATCGCCGCGCTCAAGCAACCCGACCACTTCTGCTGAGTAGCTTGAAAATGTGGTTAATCCGCCCAGAAATCCGGTGATGGCAAACAATCGCCACGCGGGCGACAAATCAGGATGTTTCGCAAAATATGCGACTGCCAAACCGACGAGAAAGCCACCGATCAAGTTTGCTGCCAACGTGCCAAGCGGAAATTTTTGAACCTGGGGGTTTAAGCATAACGACAAGCCCCAGCGCAGCCACGCGCCCATAGCGGCTCCGATACCGACCGCCAGAAAGCCTCCCAGCCAACCACTAAAAATTATGTTCACCTGGCTGTCTCGGCCACGGCCTCAGCCTTACCTTTGGTCAGCAATTCCCGAATTTCGGCGGGTACTGATTTTGGTTTGTTGTTGACGTAATCAAACCACACAATGACGAATTCGCCCGACGCTGCAACTCCGCTCTCACCCTCAATCGAAAGCATATTGATTAAATCAAAGCTGGTATTGCCGATACGCCCTGCCCTCAATTCCACACTTACCGTGGCGGGATAACCCACCGGTTTTTTGTAGGTCACGCTCGCTTTTAACAAAATCATTCCTTCGCCGGTATTGCGCAAGGGCCTGCCAATAGATTCACACCAGGCGGTGCGACTCTCCTCAAAATAGCGTAAATATTGCGCATTATTGACGTGACCAAGCACATCAAGCTCGCCCCAGCGAATCGGAAAACGCATGTTGTGCAGCAATGTGCCTGATGGCTGAGGCGAAGGATTTTTAGTTTGCATGTTTAGAACGATTTTAGAATGTGCGCGTCCCTATTGAGCAACGAGCGAGAGACTATAATACGTGCAAATATTCAACAAACAATTCATGAAAACAGCCATGGCAGAAAATCAAGCATTACCCGATCGCGAATCAATGGACTATGACGTCGTCATAGTCGGCGCAGGGCCTGCGGGATTGGGCGCAGCGATTCGCCTTAAACAGCAGGCTGCAATGGACGGCGGTGAAATCTCGGTCTGCATTGTCGAGAAAGGCTCAGAAGTCGGCGCGCATATCCTCTCCGGGGCGGTGATGGATCCACGCGCCATGAGCGAGCTTTTTCCGGAGTGGAAAGAATTGGGTGCACCGCTGAACCAGCCCGTAACCGAAGATCGCTTTCTGTTTCTGAGCGAAACAGGCAGCATAAAAACACCCAACTGGATGCTGCCCAAATGCTTTCAGAATCATGGCAATTATGTCATCAGCTTAGCCAACGTATGCCGCTGGCTGGCCACGAAAGCCGGGGAATTGGGCGTTGAGATCTATCCTGGATTTGCGGCGTCCGAAGTATTGTTTAACGAAAACGGTTCGGTCAAAGGCATCGCCACCGGCGACATGGGCATCAGCAAAACCGGCAAGCACACTGATCGCTATGCACGCGGGATGGAATTGCATGCCAAATACACCTTCTTTGCGGAAGGCTGTCGTGGCAATTTGGGCAAAATATTGCAGCAAAACTTTAATCTGAACGACGGCCGTGACCCACAAACTTACGGACTTGGTTTAAAAGAATTATGGGAAGTTAAATCCGATAAACACGTCCCCGGCTTGGTGGTGCATACCGCGGGCTGGCCGCTTGATGCCGATACGTACGGCGGCTCGTACTTGTATCATTTGGAAAATAATCTGGTGGCGGTTGGCTTTGTGGTCGGATTGGCCTACACCAACCCTTACCTATCGCCATTCGAAGAATTTCAGCGCTATAAAACCCATCCCGCGATTTGCGGATTTTTTGAAGGCGGCAAGCGCATCGCTTATGGCGCGCGCGCGCTCACCGCAGGCGGCTTGCAATCATTACCCAAACTCACGTTCCCCGGGGGCGTGCTAATCGGCGACGATGCCGGATTTTTGAACGCACCACGCATCAAAGGCAGCCACGCTGCGATCAAGAGCGGCATGCTGGCCGCGGAGGCCGCCTACGAAGCCGTTAAGGCGGCGCGTTCGTCGGATGAATTAAGCGCCTATCCTGACGCGTTTAAAACCAGTTGGCTGCATGATGAACTGTACCGCGCACGCAACTTCAAGCCGGCGATGGCGAAAGGCTTGTATACCGGCACACTAATGGTCGGCATTGATCAGATTGTGTTCGGCGGCAAAGCCCCATGGACGATGCATCACCAGCATGCTGATCATGAAATGCTCAAAAAAGCGTCGGAATCCAAACCGATTTTGTATCCCAAGCCCGATGGCGTGTTGACTTTCGATCGCTTGTCGTCCGTGTTTATTTCCAACACCAATCACGAGGAAGATCAGCCTGCGCACCTGACGTTAAAAAACCCCAGCGTGCCGGTGGAAACGAATCTAGCGCTCTACGACGGCCCCGAATCGCGCTATTGTCCGGCGGGAGTCTATGAATACGTCGACGTCGGGGCTGGCAATCTTGAAGGAAAGAAGCGTCTGCAAATAAACGCGCAAAATTGTGTGCATTGCAAAACCTGCGACATCAAAGACCCGATGCAGAATATTGTGTGGGTAGTGCCTGAAGGCGGCGGCGGGCCGAATTATTCGAATATGTGATTATCTGCAACGGCATAGAATCACAACAAACTGATCGGTATTAGGTCAGATTTGAGGTAATCAAATCTGTAACGGCATAAGATAATTATCGTCACCATTGTTTTTCGTTATGCTTGACAGGCAATAAGTAAGCCCTAGCGGATTCACCACATCGCCAGCCATTCACAAGGAGGCACCATGAAACCCGTCTCAGAACTGCTCAGCAAACGTTCTTCCACGCTCTGGCTCGTCAAACCGGATGACACCGTTTTTGATGCCCTTAAATTGCTCGCCGATTACGAAATCGGTGCCTTGATGGTGATGGAAAATGGCAAGCTGGTTGGCATCATGAGTGAGCGCGATTACACCCGCAAAATTGCGCTGCAAGGCAAGAATTCCAAAGAAGCCCTGGTGCGTGAAATCATGACCAAAGAAGTGCTCGTCATCGCGCCCGATACCCGCACCCGCCACTGTATGACGCTGATGAGCGAGAGGCGTATTCGCCACTTGCCCGTGATGGACGGCGACACGGTGATCGGCATGATCTCGATTCGCGACATCATGGACGACATCATCGCGGATCACGAGCTGACGATTTCGCAGCTTGAAAGCTATATCAATAGTTAGAGTTCTAGTGAAAATACAACCAATTATTAGATTGTTTGCGTTCTTCCTTTCCCTTTCCATTTCGTCAGCAACTAATGCGGGATCCTTAGCCCCTCTAGAAACGCTGGCCGTAGTTGAGAAAGTCCATGTGCACGCCATCGCCAAAAACTTTTTTTACGCACTTGAGTCATTGATGGCCAAAGATTTTTTATGGCGTTTTGGTGGAGATGGCAGCGCGCGTGATGCGATAGAAGCATGGCGAACTGGCCCAGCATATTTAAAAAATCTCTGTCGCGTCACCAGGATGAGATGTAAATACACCGAAGAAGAACGCGTGAAGTGTCCTGCAAACGCTGGTAAAGGCTATCGTGCAGCATTCAAACAACTGCCCGAGGGCGGGAGAATGATTTCTTTTGTTGCTGGAGATTGATTGCGCAGTCGCACCCAAGCCGCTACATTACGCCATGCTCGAAATACGCCAACTCACCAAACGCTTCGGCGTCATTCCCGCCACCCCTCCGATTTTTGAAAATCTCGATTTCGTTCTTAATACTGGCGAATATTGTGCGCTGATGGGCGAATCGGGAGCGGGAAAATCTACACTGCTCAATATCATCGCGGGGCTAGAGCCGCCGACCAGCGGCACGGTCACGCTCGAGGGCCAGGAGCTGAATGCAAATGTGGATGATGCGGTCACTTTATTTCGCCGCGAAAAATTGGGGTTTATTTTTCAGGCGTTTCATTTGCTACCGTATTTGAATGTGTTTGAAAATATTGCGCTACCGCTGCGTCTGAATCATTGGGCGGACGAAACAATATCCGGTCGGGTGACTGAAATGCTGGCCGCAGTGGGCCTCAGCGATAAGCGTACGTCATTGCCGCGTGAACTTTCCGGCGGCGAAATGCAGCGGGTGGCCATTGCGCGTGCCCTAGCCCATCGCCCTCGCCTGCTGCTCGCTGATGAGCCCACCGGCAATCTTGATCCCGATACCGCGCTACAAATTCTGGAATTATTGCGCGTCGAGGTTCGCCGAAATAACACCACCGCCATCATTGTTACGCATAGCGAAATTGCCGCTCGTTCGGCAGATCATGCAGTGATGCTTACTCGCGCGGGCTTGAAACCACGCTTGTTTTCATAATGCTCGCAAAATTATTTTTAGCGTCACTGCGCGCCAACCTCGGTCGCACATTGCTGGCCCTCGCGGGGATCGCACTCGGCGTGGCCTTGGGCCTCGCCGTGCATGTCATCAATCAATCAGCCATCGGCGAAATGCAGCAAGCCGCGCGCACCTTGAGCGGCGATGCAGATTTGTCGATTCGCGCGGGGCGAGCCAACGCGGGTGGGTTTGATGAGAAATTACTTGAAATGGTGGCGGCAGACGAGCGCGTACAAATGGCCAGCCCGGTAATCGAGGCGGATGCCATCTATAGCGACGATGCCTCAAACACTGGCACCGGCGGGGCTCTCCAGGCGATTCCAGGCAAACGCACAATTAAATTTATCGGCGTGGATATTTTCCGCGCGGCACTTTTACAACCAGGATTTGCGGGCGAAATGTATCCCAATGACGACCGATTTGCGATGCTGCGCGGCGACCATGTTTTGCTGAATCAAGCGGCACGCGCGATGATTGGTGGCGGCCCTGACCACGAGTCAACACGCAAATTTTCAGTCGCAGTGGGTGGCGCACCCCACTCGCTCGTCGTCGCGGGCAAGGCCGAGCTGGCAGGCTATGCCGGACCATTGGCGATCATCGACATCGCGGGCGCACAAACTTTATTTAACCAGTTAGGTCAAATTTCGCGCATCGATATTCGCCTGATCCCGGGCGCCAATCCAGCCGAAGTAGCGCGCGCGCTCGCGGCGCAACTGCCCGCAGGGGTGGTCGCGTCCACGCCTGCTCAAGCAGACAAACAAAGCGCTGCGGTATCGCGCGCCTATCGCATCAATCTCACCGTGTTGTCGCTGGTCGCACTATTCACCGGTGGATTTCTGGTGTTCTCCACGCAAAGCCTGTCGGTATTACGCCGCCGCGCACAATTTGCGCTGTATCGAACCCTTGGTGTGACGCGCAGCGAGCTACTACGCGCCTTGATTGCGGAGGGCGCAGTGTTGGGTTGCATCGGGGGGGTGATTGGCACCGCACTCGGGTTGTGGCTGGCGACATTCGCACTCGCTAAATTCGGCGGCGATCTCGGCAGTGGATTTTTTGCGGGTGCCGCCCCAGTCGCGCAGTGGACTTGGCCGATGCTAGCCTTCTTCACCAGCCTCGGTATCGCCGCGGGCGTGGCTGGCGCTGCCATTCCGGCGCGCGCTGCCGTGAATGAGCCTCCCGCGCGCGCCATCAAGGCCACTGATGGAGAGGGCCCTGAGTCGGCGTTACCGCCGACCTGGATAGGGTCCGCACTCATCGTTTTGTCAGCCGTGCTGTTGTTACTGCCGGCATTTGATGACATTCCGTGGCTGGCTTATTTAGCGATCGCTGCACTGCTACTGGGCGTACTGGCGCTATCGCCGATTGCGTCCACCAAAATTATTGCCCTCATCCCCAAACCCAAAAATTTCATCGCGCAATTAAGTC
>JAYVYF010000225.1:0-3074 GCA_043784585.1 Burkholderiales bacterium | reverse complement strand
ATCAATTTTGCGGTCGGCGTCAGCGATGCCTGTGGCTCCGGCAGGATTACTTTGCCACCGCCCTCCAGAAAACCAAACAATCGTTCGCGATCTCCCATCGAAAGATTTTGCACATCCCCCAACAAATCACGCGCGGCCTCAAGCGCACTATCATCTCCATCCTGCTGATATCGGGTGCGAAATTCATTGTAGAGCTTGGCTTTTTTGGAGCCCAATTTTTTGATTGCGGCTTCTGCTTTCTCTTCAAAGCCTTTTTCGCGACCAAACAAATGATTAAAGCGGCGCGCAATTTCGCGGGTAAGCTCAATATGCGAGACCTGATCTTCACCCACTGGCACGCTATTCGCGCGATAAATCAGAATGTCAGCCGCCTGCATCAGCGGATAGCCGAGGAAACCGTAGGTGGTTAAATCGCGCCCATATTGTGCCTGCTTTTCCACTTGATCTTTATAGGTGGGCACGCGCTCCAGCCATGAAATTGGCGTAAAAAATGACAAAAGCAGCGTCAACTCAGCATGCTGTGGCACCTTGGATTGCACGAACAGCGTTGCCTGCGATGGGTCAATCCCCGCCGCGATCCAGTCGGTCACGGTATCGTAGGTGTACTGCTCAATTACCTCTGGCGTTTCGTAGTGAGTGGTCAGCGCATGCCAATCCGCGACGAAGAAAAAGCATGGGTGTTCGTGCTGTAGCTTGGTCCAGTTTTTCAACGCGCCATGATAGTGGCCAAGATGCAAACGCCCGGTGGGGCGCATGCCAGATAAAACGCGGTCAGGAAACATACGGAGGGGTCAAGCCCTTTTAGTCACAAACACAGGCAAATTTTGCGTGGTGCGTGCGGTACCAATAATTAATTAAATAAGCTATGTGGACGTTTAGTCGAAGGTGCCAAGCGTTATTGCGACGGAAATAAAATGTCCATGTCCATATCGCGTGCAACGGGTTTTCTCATTGCAAAACTCTTGCGAACTTTTTGTTCAAGCGGCGTTCAGTCATCGCCGGGAGGCGGATTACGACGCTGGTTTACGCAATACCAAACATAGAATATACGGTTTTCATGCTTATGTCTACCAGTGGCCCTAGGAATTTGCCAAATACACCCGAGACGATCAGAGCAATCAGTATAAACATGCCGTACGGTTCGATCTTCGAATATTGATACGCAAGATTGTTCGGCAAAAGCCCGGCGATGATTCGACCGCCGTCCAACGGCAGTAATGGAAACAAATTAAAAATCATCAGTAGTGCGTTGACTAAAATACCAGCTTGGCCTACGTAAGACAAAAACAGCATCGGTGCAGAATCGGGCATACTTTGCGCGATGGTGGCGACCAAAGCCCATGTCAGCATCATTGCCAAATTTGCCAGTGGGCCTGCGGCGGCAACCCAGATTGAATCCCGTTTTGGGTTGCGTAGCGCACCGAAATTAACCGGTACCGGCTTGGCCGCCCCGAAGATAAAACCGCCGAAGAAAAGCGTTAATAATGGCACTGCAATAGTCCAGATCGGGTCAATATGCTTGATCGGGTTCAAGGTCATGCGGCCCAACATATAGGCCGTGTTATCACCAAAATAACGCGCTGCGTAGGCGTGAGCGGCTTCGTGTAACGTAATCGCGAAAATAAGCGGAATTGCGTAGACGGCAATTTTTTGAATAATATTAGGATCCATGTTCTCAGCGTAATTTTTGAAAAATAAGTTTTGCGGATACGATTGATTAGATTGGGGGGAAATGAGGGTTAAAGCAGTAAGCTTATAAAGCCCGTGCCTTAAAAACCGAACACAGTCGAGTCACCCTTACCTTGTCTCACTAATATGGGTTCATCGCCGGACAAATCAATCACGGTGGTGGGCACCACCCCGCATGCGCCGCCGTCCAGAATCAAATCAACCTGATGATTTAGTTTGCGGCGAATTTCATCGGCGTCATTCAGCGGCTCGACGTCGTTTGGCAGCATTAGCGTCGAGGATAACAGGGGCTCATTGAGTTCCGCCAAAAGTGCCAACGCGGCAACATGCTCAGGCACCCGTACGCCAATGGTGGCGCGTTTCGGATGCGCGATGCGGCGCGGCAGTTCGCGCGTGGCTTGCAAAATAAAAGTGTAGCTGCCAGGGGTATGCGCCTTGAGTAATCGATATTGCGAGTTGTTCACTTTCGCGAACGTGCCAATCTCTGATAGATCACGACATACCAGCGTAAAGTGATGACGTTCATCCACATCACGAATTTTTCGGATGCGCTCCATCGCGGTTTTGTCACCAATGTGGCAGCCGAGTGCATAGCAAGAATCTGTCGGGTAGGCGATTACGCCACCGCTGCGCACGATTTCAGCTGCGCGCTTTATCAGGCGCGCTTCAGGATGCGTTGGATGCAACGTAAAAAATTGACTCACTACAAATCACTCACTGCAGTTGAGACCAGACGGGCATCAAATCGTTCGGCAACAAGGGTAATTTTCCCGGCTCAATGTGACTCTCACCCGCACCGTGATAATCTGCTCCGCGTGACGCCATAAAGCCGAATTCGCGCGCGCGCGCCGCATACTCCCGATACTGCTGCGGGGTGTGGCTGCCGGTAATAACCTCAATCGCAGCACCGCCCAATTCCTTGAATTCAGCCAGAAGCGAGGTCATATCTGACTTACTGATGTTGTAACGCCCCGGATGGGCGATCACCGCGATGCCACCTGCATTACGAATCCAGTTGATCGAGGCGCTTAAGCTCGCCCATTGATGCGACACGAAGCCCGGGCGACCGTAGGTAAGATAGCGCTCGAAAGCTTTGCCAACGCTGGTCACGTGCTTGGCGTTGACGAGCGCACGGGCAAAGTGCGTGCGGCCCAGCATGGTCTTATTTTCCGCCAGTGCATATGCGGCATCAAACATACCATTAATGCCGACGCGCGCCAGGTCATCACCCATGAGCTTTGCGCGATCAAATCTGCCCTGACGGATACTATGCAGTCCGCTGGCGAGCGTATTATTTTCGATGTCCACGCCCAAACCAACAATGTGCAACGTAGTAGACTTTGCATCGATAGTGGGCGACCATGAAACAGAAATTTCGACCCCTG
>JAYVYF010000224.1:0-3979 GCA_043784585.1 Burkholderiales bacterium | reverse complement strand
GGCATTGTTATTGGTAAGAAAGGTGAAGATATTGAAAACCTTCGCACTGAACTGACCAAGCTGATGGGCGTACCCGTACATGTAAACATTGAAGAAATTCGCAAGCCAGAAACTGACGCACAATTGATCGCTGACGGCATCACCGCGCAACTCGAAAAACGTGTCATGTTCCGTCGTGCAATGAAGCGCTCGATGCAAAATGCCATGCGTCTTGGCGCACAAGGTATCAAGATTACGTCTTCGGGTCGCCTGAACGGTATCGAGATTGCTCGTACAGAGTGGTATCGCGAAGGCCGTGTGCCATTGCATACACTGCGCGCGGATATCGATTACGGCTTCTCTGAAGCGCGAACGACATATGGCGTCATCGGTGTAAAAGTACTTGTGTTCAAAGGCGAAGTGTTAGGCAAGGGCGAAACGCCAGTAGCCGCACCAGAGCCACAAGCTGAACCGCGTAAACCACGCAGACCATCAGCAGGAGCGAAAAATGCTGCAACCAGCTAGAAGAAAATATCGCAAGGAACAAAAAGGCCGGAACAAGGGTATCGCTACCACCGGCGCACAGGTTTCCTTCGGTGAATTTGGATTGAAAGCCATCGGTCGTGGTCGCTTGACTGCGCGCCAGATCGAAGCCGCACGGCGTGCTATGACGCGCCACATCAAACGCGGTGGACGTGTTTGGATCCGGATTTTTCCGGACAAGCCAATTTCCAAAAAACCCGCCGAAGTTCGCATGGGTAACGGTAAAGGTTCCCCTGAGTACTACGTCGCCGAAATTCAACCCGGCAAAGTTCTGTACGAGATGGATGGTGTTGATGAAGCGCTGGCCCGCGAAGCGTTTACGCTTGCAGCCGCCAAGCTGCCGATCAGAACCACCTTCGTGCATCGCTTACTTGGCCAGTAAAAGGGGATGATGATGAATACCAAAGAAATGCGGGCAAAATCCCCGGAAGAACTTAACAAAGAATTGCTTGATTTGCGCCGCGTGCAGTTCTCGCTGCGCATGCAAGCTGCTACGCAACAGCTCACCAAAGTCACCGAGTTCGCCCGCGTGAAACGTGAAGTTGCGCAGATTAAAACGATTCTGACCCAGAAAGCTAAGGCCGCCAAATGACCGTCACGACCCAAGCCGCAACAGACAACAAAACCAAGCGTACACTCACCGGCGTTATCACTAGCGACAAAATGGACAAGACGGTCACTGTTCTCGTCGAGCGCCGTGTAATGCATCCTGTACTTGGCAAAGTAGTACGCCGTTCCAAGAAATACCACGCCCACAGCGAAACCAACGAATTCAATACGGGCGATACCGTGTTGATCGAGGAAACCCGTCCAATGTCGAAGACCAAGGCATGGAAAGTCACGCAGCTGCTAGAGAAGGCGCGTGTGGAATAAGATTTGGTTGTTTGTCGTTGAAAAAACCCGCGGATGCGGGCTTTTTTTGGGATTTTTTATCGCTTGCAGCAGAATAAAATTGCATCCGGTTAATCATTAGTGAACTGGCGGCGCAAGCTGATCTGCGATCTGATAAGCCGCGACCTGCCACAAGCAGACCGCAATTTATAAACTGCACGTCCAGCTTGCCGTTTATGCATTTCCTGCTCCGAACGCCGCGTCCTTGCCAGTGCTTCCATAGCCCTAAGGCGTGCTGATGATTCGTTAACCAGCGATGCAGTCTTGATCGTGGTTGTTTATGAAGCGGAGCCCAGCGCAAATGGATTCGCGACTTATCTTGAGCGCACCGTGCGTGTGAAACCGCTGCTCGCAGAAATAGGGAGCTTCATTTCGATTGAGCAGTTGTAGAGTTTGATAAATCCGAAAAAATGGTCTATCAGGTGAATTTTGAACTCAACAACATCAGAGCCACGATTCGCACCCATCCCGCCACGGTTGGTGATGCCACGCGCGTGTTGCCGCTGTCACATTCGCCCGATCACAGGCATTACACTGCGACTGAGTTGACGCAATATGCCGGGATGACGGCGGCCACAATGTTGGCGCGTTTGAAACAGATGAACGATGAATATCTGATCAAAGTTCGTGCGCAAAGCACGCATCGGTATTTCACGTTGGCCGATAGCAACGTTGCGCCAGCGCTTGAAGCGTTGCTGTGCGTGGTGGAAAGCGTACCCGTTGATGCGACACGCTGGCAGCGTCCAAACATGTATGGATTGCCACGACATGCGCGCACCTGAGTTGCCGCACTCGTGACGTTAGGCTGCGATATTACGCCGCTAAACACCGTGGTGAAAATGCGTGCTCAGTCAAAAATACTAGTGCGCGTCCTGAGGCATGAATGGCTGAAACGGCGCGCCATCTTTGCAGCATTAAAAATTTGTCATTTTGGCGATGCGCGGGACCTAGTCCGTTGTACATTCAAAACCTACGAGCGGATTGGTCCTTGGCCTTCGCTGGGGTGACGAACTTTTTAACTTCCGAAATGCATCTTCACTTCGACATAAGTTTCTGTACCTTCTCCATGTCAAAATCACAAACGACCATTAAGGAGAAAATCATGAGTGCCCCAAAATTATTTGACCTCACAAATCGTGTTGCACTTATTACCGGTGGATCACGCGGACTGGGATTGCAGATCGCGCATGGCTATGGCGCGATGGGTGCGAAACTCGCGTTGACGGCGCGAAAGCCAGGTGAACTGGCGGAGGCGAAAGCCGAACTGACGGCGGCGGGCTACGATGTGTTTGTGTTCCCTAGCGATTTATCAAAACCTGAAACCATTGCGCCGATGGTCGACGCGGTGATTGCGCATTTCGGCAAAGTCGATATCTTGATGAATAACGCAGGTGCTTCTTGGGGCGCGCCAGCCGAGGAATATCCGTTGGAGGCGTGGAACAAAATTATCTCAACTAATTTGACGGGCTCGTGGTTAGTTGCGCAAGCGGTGGGTGCGAAAAGCATGATCCCGAATAAGCGCGGCAGCATTATCAGCGTGGCATCTGTTGCCGGCCTGCGCGGACAAATGGGCGCGATGCAAACTATTGCTTACAACACCAGTAAAGGCGGACTGATAAATTTCACCCGCGCGCTGGCGGGCGAATGGGCGAAATACAACATCCGCGTCAACGCTTTAGCGCCAGGTTTCTTTCCATCGAAAATGAGTGAAGGGGTGTTGAAAGCGATTGAAAAGCAAATTATCAGCATGACGCCGCTGGGTCGTTTGGGCGGCGACGAAGACCTAATGGGGCCGGCAATTTTTCTGGCATCTGATGCGGCGAGTTACGTGACTGGGCAAATACTTTCTGTGGACGGTGGCATGACGGCAGTTTGATCTTTGCATTAATTAACGTTGCTGGTTTCGTTCAGGCGGCGTTTGAGATAAGCAATTTCAGCCACCTTTATTGCGTGCACGATTGCGCGAGCGCCGCTTGTGCAGGCGGAGCCAAGGCAGAATGGCAACCAGTAAAAATGCGGCGCAGTTGACGGCCTGCAATTTTACTTTAATGAATGGTCTCATTGACATCAAGGGTTAAAGCGGCTGCCTCCAGTGTGTCGATAATTTCTTCGCTATTGATGGCTGTTGTCGCAACGCGTCGAAGCACATTCAATGCATGTCGTTCAGCAACGATAGACAGCCACGCTGCGGGCTTGTCCGGCAGCTTGTCTACGCGCCGTCAAGTTAATGCCTTTTTATATGCGTTTTGCAATGCTTCTTTCGCGCGCTCAAAATTGCGGAAGTGGCGAATCAGGGTCGATAAAATTTTTCTGCCGCTACGGCGATGGATTGTGGTGAGGACAGCACCGGGCCTCATCACAACGCTAGGGTAGCTCGAGTCGCCCAACTTCTATGGAGCCATCGAGCGCACTAAGAGTCTTGGCGACCCATTTGCGCGTCTCGTCCAGATTATGTACATTGATCAACTAATAACTGCCAAGCTGTTCCTTTGTTGCCGCAAACGGACCATCGGTGGCCAATGCTTTTCCGATACGAACGCGGATTGTTGTCGCGGTGGCGATAGGT
>JAYVYF010000223.1:0-4110 GCA_043784585.1 Burkholderiales bacterium | reverse complement strand
GCGCTTCAACTGAACGCAAATGATCAGCTCGAAATGAACGACGCTTATGGATTTTTCGCGCCATTGCAAGATCTGGTAACGACGGGGCCAACCCGAACTAATGTGAATGATTACCGCGTTATTTTAGTCAGCTGACGATCATCCTGATGTGGATTAGCGAACTAGCCATTTTTGAAATCGGTGTTGATGCGCGAATGTCGGCACATTAAATTCACAACGTGTTTAATCGTTCTGCCGCTAACGCCAGAGTTTGTTCTTTTTTCGCGAAGCAAAAACGAACCACACGGTTGTCTTCTCTGTTGCGATAGAAAGCGGACAGTGGAATGCAAACCACGCCGTTTTCGCGCGCAAGTTTCATTGCAAATTCCATTTCCGAGAGATGGTTGTAGCCCTCAATATGGGCATAAGTTGCCAACGCAAAATAGGTCGCGGGCGCAGGCGACCAAGCCAGCTTGGTCGGCGCAACCTGGGCTAAAAAATAATCACGTTTTGCCTGGTAGAACTCAGGAAGCGTTTCGTGTGTGCGCAGCGCCATGTAGTTTGCCAGCGCATATTGTGACGGTGTATGTACGGTAAAAACGATAAATTGATGCGCCTTGCGAAACTCCTTCATGAGCTCGCTCGGAGCCAGGCAATAGGCGATTTTCCAACCAGTCACGTGATATGTTTTGCCGAACGAGGAAATTACAAATGCCCGCTCGGCCAGTTCGGGAATGCTGGTTACGCTTTGGTGACCAACGCCATCAAACACCATGTGTTCATACACCTCATCGCTAATGAGAACAATATTGGTGTCGCGCAGAATAAGGGCGAGCTCATTAAGGTCATCGCGTGACCACAGCGTGGCCGTTGGGTTATGCGGTGTATTGATGATGATTGCACGCGTCTTCGGCGTGATCAGGGCCCGCAACGCTGTAAAATCCGGGCGGAAATCAGGAAAAGGGAGACGCGCATAAATCGGCGTGCCACCATTCATGCGAATCACCGGATCATAGCTGTCGTAGACTGGCTCAAAAATAATCACGTCGTCGCCGGGATGCACGATCGCGGTCAATGCGGTTTGAATGGCCTGCGTCGCACCAGCGGTAATTGTTATTTCAGTTACCGGATCGTATGCTTTCCCGTAAAGCGTGCTGACTTTCTCGGCGACCGCCTGCCGCAATGCCAATACGCCTGCCATTGGTGGATATTGGTTAAGACCTGCTCGGGCGGCCGCATCTAGCATATCGAGCAAGCGAGGATCACAATCGAAGTCCGGGAAACCTTGGCCCAAGTTGACCGCGCCGACCTCCTGTGCCAGCATCGACATGGTGGTAAAAATGGTGGTGCCAACGTGTGGCAGTTTGGATTTTATTGCGACCGAGGCGAATGACATTAGGCTAATAGTAAGAGACCCGGTTAGATGTTACGAGCATCACTTTTGCAGAGCAGCTTGAATAGCTAAGGTTAAAAAAATTTTGAGAAATAAAGGTACGGGGGAAATTTGCTTTGATGGTATTGCCCCTAAACTGCAACCAAAATTTTATCATTGGTGGTCGCATTAAAGGCCGCAGTGGTGAGCTTGGCGCGTTTGAAAAGTGGTTGTGTTGCAGCAGTTTGAAGGTTCAATATCAAGTCGGTATTTGCCTGATCAAAGTAATTTTTTGACGCGCACATAAACCCCAGCAGCGGCGGCTTTCTTGGGGCACTATTGCTCCACAACACACGCCAGTGCTAGAGTTTAAATCAAAACTTCCGCGCAACAAAAAGCCGAGCAAGCTCGGCTTTTTTAACAAATACACATTCATTAATACGTTGATTATTCACCTGTTGTTTCAGTCGCTGGCGCTTCCGATGGTTCTGGACGATCAACCAGTTCTACCAATGCCATTGGTGCATTGTCGCCGTTACGAAAACCAAATTTCAGAATTCGCAAATAACCGCCCTTGCGTTCTTTGTAACGTGGACCAAGTTCCGCAAACAGCTTCAGCACCATATCGCGATCACGCATGCGATTGAAAGCGAGGCGCTTGTTTGCCAACGTGGCTTCTTTACCCAAAGTAATCAAAGGCTCCGCGACGCGACGCAATTCCTTGGCTTTTGGCAACGTGGTCTTAATGATCTCGTGCTGAAAAAGTGAATTGGTCATGTTGCGCAACATAGCCAAACGATGTGAGCTAGTTTTATTTAATTTACGAAGACCGTGACGATGACGCATGATAATTTCCTTTTAAAATCTTGGTCGTTTTGCTCTGCCGATTAAATGTGGTGAGCCGACCTTGTTATCGTTATGGGTTAATGAATTTGGAACGTTACCTATTGGTGCTGCAATTATTTCGTGACGCCTGCGGCTGGCCAATTTTCAAGACGCATACCGAGCGTCAGGCCTTTGGTCGCGAGCACTTCTTTGATTTCATTGAGCGACTTGCGACCCAAATTTGGTGTTTTGAGCAATTCGTTTTCGGTGCGCTGAATCAAGTCGCCGATGTAGTAAATATTTTCAGCTTTGAGGCAGTTAGCGGAACGAACGGTGAGCTCAAGATCATCCACCGGCTGTAACAGGATCGGATCAATCTGTGGCGCTTTGGCCTCTTCAGCCTGCATTGGCGTGCCTTGCAAATCGGCAAAGACTGATAGCTGCTCAACCAATACTCGCGCGGCATAACGAACCGCCTCTTCCGGCTCAATCGCTCCGTTGGTCTCAATATCCATGACCAGACGGTCTAAATCGGTGCGCTGCTCGACGCGCGCACTTTCGACCGCGTATGACACGCGGCGAACTGGGCTGTAGGATGCATCAAGCAAAATCGAACCGATGGTGCGATTGTCATGGTCAGCGCGGCGCGCAGTAGCCGCAACATAGCCACGGCCCTTCTCGACTTTAAGCTGCATATCGAGCTTGCCGCCCGCCGTGAGGTGGGCAATCACGTGCTCAGGGTTCAGGATTTCTACATCGTGCGTTTGCTCAATGTCAGCACCGGTAACGGCACCGGCAGTTGCTTTTTTTAGCTTCAACGTAACTTCGTTTCGGTTGTGCAGCTTCATCACCAAACCCTTAAGGTTTAGCAGGATGTCCACAACGTCTTCTTGCACACCTTCAATGGTGGAGTATTCGTGCAGCACACCGGCGATTTTGACTTCGGTCGGCGCGTATCCTGGCATTGATGACAACAGGATGCGACGGAGCGCATTGCCGAGCGTATGGCCGTAGCCACGTTCGAAGGGCTCCATTACCACTTTGGCGTGCGCCGGCGAAATATTCTGCACGTCGATGATACGCGGCTTTAGGAAAGTCGTAGCATTGCTTTGCATTGACGGTGGCCTCTATAAAAAAGTGAAGGCGCACCATGCGTGACATGGCGCGCCCGAAATAACGGGATTACTTTGAATACAATTCGACGACGAGCTGTTCGTTAATATCGTTCGCGAATTCGGCACGATCCGGCAAGCTCTTGAAGACAGCCGAAAATTTCTTGGCATCGACTTCAACCCAGCTTGGGAAACCGTGCGACTCAGCCAGCTTCAACGCATCTTGTACGCGAAGCTGCTTTTGTGCTTTTTCTTTGAGTGATACCGTGTCGGTTGGTTTCAAAAGATAAGACGGAATGTTAACCGGCTTACCGTTCACCAAGATACCGCAATGGCTTACCAACTGGCGTGCTTCAGCGCGAGTTGAACCAAAACCCATGCGGTAGACGCTGTTATCAAGGCGCGATTCAAGCAATTGCAACAGGTTCTCGCCCGTTGCGCCCTTGCGACGCTCAGCTTCAGCGAAATAAGTTCGGAATTGACGCTCCAAGACGCCGTACATACGGCGAATCTTTTGCTTTTCGCGCAGTTGAGTACCGTATTCTGAAACACGGTTTTGCTTTGCGCCATGCTGGCCGGGACGCGATTCAAGCTTGCACTTCGAATCGAGTGGACGACGAGCACTCTTCAAAAATAGATCAGTGCCCTCACGACGGGAGAGCTTACATTTAGGACCAAGGTAACGAGCCACGTTTAGTTCTCCCGCAATTACATGCGACGACGCTTGGGTGGACGGCAGCCGTTATGCGGCACCGGCGTCACATCAGCGATCGACAAAATTTTAATACCCAATGCGTTCAATGCACGCACAGCAGATTCGCG
>JAYVYF010000222.1:0-23585 GCA_043784585.1 Burkholderiales bacterium | reverse complement strand
CACTACATCACAGGGCGCGAAATGAGCAAGCTGCTCGTCTAGTGTTGGCTCAGACCTGCCGCGCAGCTCGTGCATCATGGCCCAACGATTACTTGAGCTTACCATTACCTCGGTCGCACCTGCATGACGATGCCGCCACGAATCTTTGCCAGGCTGGTCTATGTCAAACTCGTGGTGCGCGTGCTTGATAAGCGAGACTTTGTGGCCCGCAGTTACCAGGCAGGGAATAATTTTTTCAATCAGGGTTGTTTTGCCGCTACCAGAATAGCCTGCAATCGCGATAGTTTTCATTACGCTCTTGGATAAAGGGTGCGGGAATAAAAAGTGCTGTACCAAGCTCAAATTTTAGCAGCCTTCCGCACGCTAAATTGCAGCCAAATGGCCAAAAGGAGATCAGATGTCGTTCGCAGGCTTAACTATCGTTAATACCGGCTTAGCCTCCACACTGCCCGCAGCGACAGGGGGCGACAATGCCGGCTCGATTTCGACTTTTTCGATTTTATGAAATTGCTCGGTTATTTTTTTGCTTGAGGTATGAACTAGTTCAACATCTTTGCTGACTTGCCCAATATGTTTTGCAAGATCATCCATACGCGCCTGGAATCGACCAAAGTCCCCGCCCAGTTTGCCGAGCGCGTCTTTGATCACATGTACTTGTTTGCGGGTCTCAACATCTTTCAACACGGCTAAAGCCGTGTTTAATACCGCCATCATTGTTGTCGGCGATACAATCCACACGCGCTTGCGCGCCGCATATTCAACCAGGTCACGATGGTGCGCATGAATTTCAGCGAACACCGCCTCAGCCGGCAAAAACATTACCGCTCCGTCACCCGTTTCGCCGTGAATAATATATTTACTTGATATATCGTCAATATGCTTTCTCACGTCTGCCTTGAATGCCGCCGGGGTCGCGCGGTCGGCACCGTCCGCCAGCATCCGTTCATAATTTTCCAATGGAAATTTAGAATCCACGGCAATCAGGCCTGTCGGCTCGGGCAATTTCAGAACGCAGTCAGCGCGCACCCTATTGGAGAACGTGTATTGAAACTCATAAGCATTTGTGGGCAATACATTCTTGATAATGGTTTCTAGCTGGATTTCACCAAATGCACCTCTAGACCGCTTATCGCCCAACAATTGCTGGAGACTCACCACGTTGGTGGTGAGACCATCAATTTTTTTCTGCGCCTCATCAATAGTGGCGAGGCGCGCAATAACGTTTACAAAGGTCTCGTTGGTTTTTTTAAAACCTTCGTCCAGCCGTTCATTTACCTTGCCACTAATTTCGTTCAGACGCGCGTCGTTGGTTTTGGTCAATGATTCAATAGTGTGGGTGACTTGTGCGGTAACCGTGCGCATGATGTTTTGCAGCGTCTCCTGCTGTGCACGGCTTTGTTCGGCGAGTTTTTCAAGAGTCCCGCCGAGCACCTCCGTCTTCAAGGCTTCCTGTCGTTTCGCCAAGTCCAGCGTGAGCTGCGAAAGCTGGTGAATAAGTGCCTCCCGGTTCGCATTGAGATTTTGCGATTGTTCAACCTGCAGAGTTTGCAGCGACAGTCGTGTCTTTTCAAGTTCACCGCTCACCACCGCACTTAAGCGCTGAGCCGAATCAATTTGTCCGGTAGAAATTCTTTCGCCCTGCTTGGCCAAGCTGTCAGCAAGATCGGTCAACATCGCGCGATGCTGCGATTGCAGGGTGTTCTGTAAATCTGTTTGCAGCAAATCCGGCAATTCAGTCACCCGGCGCTTCACCGACGCCGTGTTGATGCTCAGCCAAATCAGTACGATCAGCAACGCAACAAGCGCGAGCAGAAATACAATATTAACTATCTGCAGTTCCATCTTCCTGTAAATCCATGTTTTTATTGAATTATTTTAATAGATAAGTGACCCATCTTAGCATGCAGCATTGTCGCTCGACATTGTAAACAGTTGTGAAGTGTGAGGTTGACCACTGGCATGACGGCGACAATCAAGGCACATTACGGGTGTGGTGAAGGTGCGGCGGATGTCTCAACTCGAACCGGCTATCGAATTCAAAAAGTATTCAAAAGGTCAGTGGAACGCGCCTCTAGTAAGTTCTGTAAGGCCAGCAATTCGATACCACCCTTCTTGGCGCACAAGATGGCAACAACAAAAACAAAAGGCCGCGTGAGAAATCATGCGGCCTTATTGTTTTCTGCGTCGCGAATAAAATATAGCTCATCAGAAGAGCGCGATTGAACCCACATTGGAGCGACTAGCGCTTCAATTTTGAGACAAACTTGAGGCGAAATTTCGACAACTTTGGGGATACCACCGCCATACAGTAACCTTGGTTCGGGTTGCGCTTAAAGAATTCCTGATGATATTCCTCAGCAGGATAAAAAATGGCCGCGTTGGTCGCTTCCGTTACGATGGGTGACGACCAAATTTTTTCTGCGTTCAATTTTGCAATCGTATTCGCCGCAATCTCGCTCTGTGCTGGTGAATGCACGAAAATCGCCGAGCGATATTGCGTGCCACGATCCGCACCCTGCTTATTCAACGTCGTGGGATCGTGTGTCGCAAAAAATATCTCAAGAATTTCTGCATAGGTAATAACGGCAGGATCAAATGTCACGCGGATAACTTCCGCATGGCCTGTTGTTCCCGCACAAATATCGTCATAGCTGGGGTTGGCTAACTGACCGCCCGTGTAGCCTGACACCACGTCAGTTACGCCAACCACCTCATCAAATACTGCTTCCGTACACCAAAAGCAGCCACCACCGAAAGTTGCAATTTCAGTTGCCTTTGTTCCACTACTGGCGCTATTGGTACTATTAGCGCTGTTGGCAGTTACGTCACTCATCTGCTTCCTGCTCCCGGTTCATCATTTCATTGGTCAATCTCTACCAAGAGAATTGACCAAATTTTGGTATCAATTTTTAAGCTTTACTTTGCAAAATTCGCTGCTACAAAATCCCAATTCACAATCGACCAAAAACCCTTGAGGTAGTTTGGACGGCTGTTGCGGTAATCGATGTAGTACGCATGTTCCCAGACGTCGCATGTGAGCAACGGTGTCATCCCGGTGGTTACCGGCGTTGCCGCGTTACTCGTGCTTTCCAGTGACAACGATCCATCCGCCTTTTTACACAACCAAGCCCAGCCAGAACCAAACGTTCCCGCCGCTTTGGCATCGAACTGCTTCTGAAACTCTTCAAACGAACCAAACTGTTTATCAATTGCTGCTGCAAGCGCACCGCTTGGCTTGCCGCCTCCGCCTTCGGCAGCGCCTTTGAAGCCCATAAAATAAAAATCATGATTCCAGATTTGTGCCGCGTTGTTGAAGATGGGTCCCGCCGGCGCTTTTTTGACAACTTCTTCAAGGCTCAAGTTTTCAAACTCAGTGCCTTTGGCGAGATTGTTCAGATTCGTAACGTAGGTGGCGTGATGCTTACCATAGTGAAAATCAATGGTTTCTGCCGAAATGTGCGGTGCCAAAGCGTCTTTGGCATACGGCAATTTAACTTGTGCAAATACGGTCATGGTGACTCCAATAAGGTAGTTGTTTGAAAGATCTGGGGGTGCTTCAGAAACAGATGAGCTGATTGAAAATGGATGGGTAGCACTGATTCCTTATTTTTAACATCGACACAGTAATTGTCCTGTAGGTCGATGACTATTTTTATGTCGGCAGCTTAACTTAATTATATTCGCAAGGCTTTGTGCCACTTTGGATAAGCATAAGGCGACTCTGTATTGCGTCGCACACTGGTCCTAAGTAAGGACAAATCATCCGACTTTTAGTTTCTTTATATGAAGTTTTATTGCATAAAAAAATGGAGATTTCAAGTCAAGGTTTTTAAAACATGCCTGAATAAAGCCCCACACGCTTGCGCTGTGCGGGGCCATGCTTTGCCTGCCTTGGTGCTGGCTATAATTTCTACAAGGCCACAACCAATACCCGCAAATTTCACTCAAATCGAGTTATGTCTTGCGCTTTTCAAAATACTCCTGCTGCAGAGGACCCAGTCTTTCGACTCACCCAGCGGTAAACGACCGCTATGGCACTAAACTGCGGGATCAGGCACCGCCGTTTTACCATCGGCCAGATAAGCGGCATAAACCCAGTCGCCTGTTCAAACCTAGAGGTGCTGACTCTCCCCAACCTTTACCTTTGCCCATGATAAAAATTTTCAGCAGATCACCCTTGACCAATTTGCCAGCTGCGTTTTTCACCAATGCGCCGTCCGCATCTTCTTTGATTTTGTACCGCCACTTGATCGATACGGAACCGTCTGGAAATGGTTCACCTTCAACTGATTTCGCACCGATCTGATTGATGTAAAGCTCACGAATTTGGTTTAAGTCGGGACGCTGAACTTCGCTCACCTAGGTTGGCTATGATTTGTAATCGGCGGATATCGCCATCTCACCTTCGTTGAATGCTTTTGCCGTCACCACTTGCGCGTTTGGGGCTTGGGCGCAACTTGCAACCAATACAATCCCGGATACCAGCAATGTAAGTGCGAGTGCGTTTTTCATGAGCTACCCCGGTTGTTAACGCGGGTTAGTAGTTCTCAAAATCCGCTTTTCAAACGGCTCGAAGCAAACGCGTTAAGGTTACGGTTCGATTCATTTACTTGTGTTGTTAGGCACTTTGGCATCGGTCACTGGCCCAGATAACGGTTTACTCGCAACAGGCGGTGCAACTACTGGAACAACCCCGGGCATCGTCGGCACTACAGGCGCTACTGCTACAATAATTGGCGTCGGCTTCGGCAGCGGCTTCCCGGCCTTTTTCATGTTTGCCTGAAAGCTCGTTACTGCCTTGTCTTCATAGCGCGCCTGCTCTAGCTTGGTTTTGTCCGCAGCGGCTTTGTCTTCTTCTGCCTTGGCCGCAGCGACCACTGGATCAGGCGGTGGCGCGGGTGGAATTTTGGCAAACCCATTAATCGCAAACATGGCCCCAAACGCAACGATGATTTTTCTCAATTTCATGGAAATTTCCTTAATCATCGCCAGCGGCGGGCTGGCTTCCACCCATTATTTTGCCTTGCTGCTTGCCTGATTTGACCTCTTCAAGCCACAGCGCATGGTGTTCTTTTGCCCAGGTTTCATCTACGTAACCTTCTTTCATGCCCTGGAGAGCACCCTCAGTACCGATCGTACCAATATAAATGTGGCCCAATGACGTTGCCATAAATAGTGTCGCCAATGAAGCGTGAATCAGATTCGATTGCGCCATTAACTCGCGCGATGTATTCCAGTTAGGAAACAGCAGCAATAGGCCGGAAACGCTAACCAAAATTCCAAACAAAACGATGCTCATCCAGAACCACATTTTTTCACCACCGTTGAAGCGTCCCGATGGCACATGATTCCCCGAAAGCAGACCGCCAAATTTACTCAGCCAGGTAAAATCGCGCCCCGTAAAAATATTGTCTTTCACGTACATGAAGAAAAACGCGATTATCGAGAACCCAAACAGTGGACCGACAAAGTTGTGAATGTTTTTGCCGACAACTGTGATCCACGAGAAAGCGGATGGGCCAATGATTGGTAGCAAAAGATGTTTGCCAAACAAAATCGTGATGCCGGTGAAAGCCAGCGCGACGAATGAAAATGCCATCGTCCAGTGGACCATTCTGTCCGCGCTATTGAAGCGTTCAATTAAGCGGCCACTTAATTTATCATGCAGGCGGAAAGGCCCCTTGATTGCAAAAAATGTCAACAGAATTGCCGGAATCACCAGCAGGATAATGCCACCATAAAAAGTCAGCGGGCCATTTCGCAGGCTGCGCCACCATTGGCCGCTGTCTTCGACCAGAACATTGGTTTCGCGACCGCGCACAGAAGCATATTGACCGGTCGACTCCACATCACTCCATTTAGGCGGTAGATTCCATCCCGGTGCCGCGGTGCTCCCCGCCGGTAGCGATGGAATCGCCTTGGGTGCTTCAAAAATCGGCGTCTCCACGACCGGTGCTGCAACCAACGGTGTTACCACAGGAGCAGTCGCCGGTGGGGGTGCAGCGACAGGAGCAGTCGTTTGGGCACAGACATTTGAGGCAAGGATTACAGCCACCACAGACGCCAGCCGCAGGGTCAAACTACTTCGGAACTTTGAATTCATGGTCTTTTGCTCCCCAATTAGTTAGCGGCAGGTTTTTTGATATCGGTACGGTTATATTCGTTCTGGGTTTTGCTGCGTTCCGCCAGTGCGCTTTCCCATTTCGATTTGTCCCCTGCAAACTTGGTGTTGTCGTAGGGCTCGGTGTCCTTTTTTCCCGAGTAGATCTTTTCCGTCTTGGCCTTTTGATCGATCTCGCCGCACCCCGACAAGCCTAAAACCAATGCACCAAACACTAGCACTGGCAGGGCTCTTCGAGCATTTATCCGCCACCTCAAAGCACCAGTCATGCTTTTACCTCTTGTTTGGCTGCCGGTTTGGCATCTTTGCGGTTATAAGCCATCGCCCAACCCCATACCTCTTCACCTTTACCGCGACGTTTTACGCGCTGCTGATAAATAGATGCGATGACCTCGCCGTCGCCCCCCAATAACGCTTTGGTGGAACACATTTCTGCGCAGGCCGGCAGCTTGCCCTCGGACAGGCGATTGCGACCATACTTCTTGATCTCTTCAGCGCTGTTATCCACTTCAGGACCGCCAGCGCAGAATGTACATTTATCCATCTTGCCACGCAGCCCGAATGCGCCAGCCTGTGGGAACTGAGGCGCACCAAATGGGCATGCGTAGAAACAATAGCCACAACCAATACACAAATCTTTGTCATGTAATACAACACCTTCTTCGGTCTTGTAGAAGCAATCAACGGGGCATACCGCCATACAAGGCGCATCCGTGCAATGCATGCAGGCGACTGAGATTGAACGTTCGCCTACCTTGCCGTCGTTCACTGTCACCAGTCTTCGGCGATTCACGCCCCACGGCACTTCATGCTCGCTTTTACAGGCAGTAACGCAGCCGTTACATTCAATGCAGCGCTCGGCGTCGCAGATAAATTTCATTCTTGCCATAATATTTTCTCCATTACCTGAGTGTTGTCCGTGGTGACTACGCGACCGCTATTTGACAGACAGTGGTTTTACTTTCTTGCATCATCGTCACGCTGTCGTAGCCATACGTCGTGGCTGTATTTACTGCCTCGCCGCGCACAATCGGGGCTGCACCTTCGGGATATTTGTCCAACAAATCTTTACCCTGCCACCAGCCTGCGAAGTGGAACGGGATAAACGTGGTGCCTTGGGCGACGCGTTCAGTGACCAGCGATTTGACCTTAATCTTCGATTTGGTCGGCGACATGATCCATACGAATTCATTATTTTTAATGCCGCGGGATTCAGCGTCCTTCGGATTGATTTCAACAAAGTTTTCTTGCTGCAATTCGGCCAACCACGGGTTCGAGCGGGTTTCATCGCCGCCGCCCTCGTATTCCACCAACCGGCCAGAAGTTAAAATCAGCGGGAAGTCTTTGCCGATATCCTTATTCTTTTCCTGTATCGATTTGTAGAGCGTGGGCAAACGCCAAAATGATTTCTTGTCATCATGAGTGGGGTATTTCGCCACCATATCGGCGCGGGTGCTGTAAAGCGGCTCGCGATGCTGCGGCACGCTGTCGGGGAAGTTCCACACCACCGCGCGAGCTTTTGCGTTACCAAACGGAAGGCAGCCATGAACCTGCATCACGACCCGCTGAATGCCCCCGGAAAGATCCGTCTTCCAATTTTTTCCTTCGGCCGCTGTTTGCTCAGCCTCGGTCAGGTCGGCCCACCAGCCGAGCTTCTTCATCAACACATGATCGAATTCAGGGTAGCCGGTTGTAATGTCAGCCCCCAACGAATGCGAGCCATCTTCCGCCAGCAACGAAACACCTTCGCGCTCGACCCCAAAATTGGCGCGGAAATTACCGCCGCCGTCCATGACGTGTTTGCTGGTGTCATACAGATTAGGCGAACCCGGATGCTTTAATTCGGGCGTGCCATAACAAGGCCATGGCAGCCCAAAATAGTCGCCGTTCATGTTGTAACCAGTTTCCTTGTCAATCACGTCCGTCGTGCAGCGCAACGTGTTTACGTCAAACGCTGCCATATTGCGCATGTGTGCTTTCAGCCGTTCTGGCGATTGGCCGGTATAACCGATAGTCCATGCGCCACGATTAATCTCGCGCAAAATATCTTCCACCACTGGCTCTTCGCCCTGCGGAGTATTGATCACGTTGACATTTTGCTTGCCATCGCGCTTACCCACCAACTGATCTGCAAACCCAAATTTCTTGGCAAATTGATACATGATTACGTGATCCGGGCGTGATTCAAATAAGGGCTCAATAACTTTCTCGCGCCACTGAATCGAGCGATTTGATGCGGTCGCTGAGCCGGAGGTTTCAAACTGGGTTGACGCGGGCAGCAAGTAAACGCCGTCTTTACGATCTGGCATAGCGGCAGATGCAGTGGGATATGGGTCAATGATGACCATCATGTCCAGCTTTTCCATCGCCTCTTTCATTTCCGTTCCGCGTGTTTGCGAATTCGGCGCATGGCCCCAATAAATCATCGCCTTGAGGTTGCTGTCTTGGTCGATAAGTTCATTTTTCTCCATCACGCCGTCAATCCAGCGCGATACCGTCATGCCGGGCTTTTCCATCATCACTTTTGACGCGAATTGGCCTTTCATCCAGTCGTAATCCACGTTCCATACCTTCGCCCAGTGTTTCCACGCACCCTCGGACAGGCCATAGTAGCCGGGTAAGGAATCAGGGTTCGGACCGACGTCGGTGGCACCCTGCACATTATCGTGACCACGGAAGATATTGGTGCCGCCTCCCGACACGCCCACGTTGCCCAGCGCCAGCTGCACGATGCACGAAGCACGAACAATAGCGTTACCGATCGTGTGCTGCGTCTGGCCCATGCACCACACGATCGTCGAGGGACGGTTTTTAGCCATTGTTTCAGCGACTTTGTATACTTCGGATTCCGGCACGCCGCAAGCCTCCTCGACTGCTGCCGGCGTCCACTTTTTCATCACCTCTTCTTTAATTTTATCCATCCCGTAGACGCGGTCATTGATGTATGCCTTGTCTTCCCAGCCATTGTTGAAGATGTGATAAAGCATACCAAACAGGAACGGAATGTCAGTGCCAGAGCGGATGCGAACGAACTGGTCTGCCTTTGCTGCGGTGCGGGTAAAGCGAGGATCGATCACAATCATTTTTGCGCCATTCTCTTTGGCGTTGAGCATATGCAACATTGACACCGGATGCGCTTCCGCCGCGTTCGAGCCGATGTACATCGCACATTTGGTGTTCGACATATCGTTATACGAATTGGTCATGGCACCATAGCCCCAGGTATTTGCCACACCCGCCACCGTGGTGGAATGACAGATTCGCGCCTGATGATCACAGTTATTCGAGCCAAATAAGGAAACAAATTTGCGCATCAAATACGCTTGCTCGTTACCATGCTTGGACGACCCCACCCAATAAACCGCGTCCGGCCCGAAGTCTTTGCGAATCTTCATCAGCTTGTCGCCAATTTCGTTGTAGGCCTCTTCCCAAGTGATGCGCTTATATTTGCCATCCACCAATTTCATCGGGTATTTCAAACGATATTCGCCGTGTCCATGCTCGCGCAACGCAGCCCCTTTGGCGCAATGCGCGCCGAGATTGATGGGCGAATCAAATACCGGCTCCTGACGTACCCACACACCGTTTTGCACCACCGCATCAATCGCGCAGCCCACTGAACAGTGCGTGCAAACGGTACGCTTGACTTCGATTTTGCCGCCCGCCGTGAGGGCTTCTGCCAGCGGCACGGCTTCAGCTCTTTTCACCATCGAAAAAGGCAGCTGCGATGCGAACGCGCCTGCGCCCGCCACCATGCCAGAGCGCTTCAAAAACCCGCGGCGATCTACCGTGCCGAGCGTGGCATTGATGTTGTTTAAAAATCCGCCGCTTTTGCGAACCGAACCCGATGCTTTTTTGGTAAGTAACATAATGATCTCCTATGCCTACATCCGCGCGGTTTCGTAGTACTGCTCAATGTGCGCAGTGACGTGATAACCCTTCGACTTTTTAACGTCTGTGTCCGCCGGTGATGCGGAAACATTGGCAACGACCGTGACTGGCGCGACCGTTGCCGATACGGCTGCCGCGACCGCGCCGGCCGTGCCCAGCGTGGCACCCAGCAAAAAGTTTCGGCGATTATTCGGATTTTCAGTTTTCATATTTGCACTATTTTTTGCTTCACTCATGGCGCGCCTCCGGCGGGTATCGTTGGAGAAATTGATGCTATTAATTTGAATTTAGTGGTTATTTAATGGTTATTTAATGGTTATTGCTGCTAACACTGCATTTCAAAAGCCTGTGATTCCATTTCAAAAAATTGCTCGGCGAACTTCGCCACACGTTTATAGTAATTTGATTTTTCATAAACTTGTATTGCGGCGCAACATTTGAAAATCCATGGCTTCATGTGCTTTTCAAAAAATGCTTTTTGCAACTCGATATCGGCTGACCCAGCAGATAAGTCACCCAAAATAAGTGCCCGCATCACGTCGCATACCGCGGCCAAATGATCTTCCGACTCGCGTACCTCCGCGTTTCGGGTGAAACCCATCTTGGCGAGATCATCGCGCAACTGAGCCAACGGCTTTTCCATCATAAAGCCCGCCAGATAAAACGAGCCATAAACAATGACCGGCGGTCGCCCCACGCCCACAAACACGGCCTCATACTCATCAACGAGCGCATCGTGAGTCACGACCGCCGATGCTGCCGATAGCGCGCGCCACGACTTCGTCAGCTCGACTGAGGCTTCGTCAGTCGGCTCTTGGGTAATCACCATCGATTGCAGCACGCGATCGTCTGGTGCTCGTGAAAAAAGATGCGCCAGCAGCGCATAAAAATCGGCGCGCACCTGATCTTCCGCCGCCACAATGCGCGGCTGGTCAAACGCGATTGCCTGAACCGCGGTCATTCAATTTCCCTTCCGGTCAAGATCGAATATTCTGCCTTGTTCGACATCATCGCGACCACCCGGCAATCTGCACACATTTTCAAACGTTCAAGCTGGTCCGCCCCCGCAAACATGGAATGCCCGGCGAGTTTCGAAAACATGTTGTCGATCATCGCTTTGGTGCCCAGTGGCTTATCGCAACTAATGCAATTGAACGGCTCGGATTCATTCAACACCACGGTTTGTCTGCGCGCGTCTGTGAACAGCAAGCGCGGCGATAACGTAATCGCATTTTCGGGGCAAGTGGACGCGCACAGGCCACATTGCACGCAGTTGCGTTCAATGAAATTGAGTCGCGGATAATCCGAACCATCCATCAGCGCTGATGCGGGACATGCGCCCGCGCAGGCCAGACAAAGGGTACATTTTTGCTGATCAACAATCACGTTTCCAAACATCGCGCCTGCTGGTAGTGTGACTTCAGAGGGCTTGAGCTTCGCGTGTTGCAGCAAGTGTTCAACCGCAAATTCAATCGTACTGCGTTTATCGTTTGAAAGATGAAAAGTGGCTCTGGTACTGACCGTATCCGCAGCAGGCGCATTCCAGATTTTGGTTTCGGCGGACTTTGCCTCCTGCCATGAAAAATGCCTGCCTCGGTAGCCGAGCGCATGCAAAATCGTTTCGGCCAGCGCCATTTCGGCCTGAGTCGCAGTGGCGTACTGAGGCGCTCCCGACGCTGTCGCAAGCAGCGTCACGCCGCCCGCGCCATACGCAATCGCGCCGAGTAACAGGTCCAAGCCAATCGAGGCCACATGCCAGGTCTCAACGGGCAGCACGTGTGCGGGCAGACCTCGCGCCATGCCGGCCAAGGCATCGCGCCCTGCGGCGGCATCGTGGAACAAGATAATTGGGGCAACAGCATTTGGTGCTGCCCCAAAATACGCATTGATCAACGCGCGCATCTGCGTGCCGCGATCGCTTACGCGTGGGTATTGATAGGTCATCGCGCCGGATGGGCAAACGGTCGCACACGCGCCGCAACCCATGCACAGGAATGGGTCCACTTTAACTTTGTCACCATCCGCGCAAATGGCTTGGGTGGAACAAATATCGATGCATTTATTGCAGCCGGCTTTTTTGCTACGACTGTGCGCGCATATCGATTCTTTATAGGCAAAAAATTTAGGCTTTTCGAATTCGCCCACCATTTCGGGCAATTCAGCCAGCGCGCGTGCAAGCGACTCTGCGTCAGCCGCATGAAGATAACCTTGAGGCGGGGAATGCATGGTGAATACAGGCATCTCATGCAGATCAAGAACGAGATCGAATGTCGTTTGTTGCGCAACCTGGTCTGCCTGCTCAAAGCTCAGCAAAAATGCGCCTAAATATCCCTGCAAACCAGTCAATTTAGCAGCGAGGACCTCGACATCTGCAAACATTGGTGCCACGCCGGCCTGGATTTGCCTGCCATCCCACAACACCGCTACGGATAACTGCGACGTTAAGGTAGCGAGGGTTAGTTTTAACGCGGCATAGGACGCGCTGTCCGCCAGTACCAGTAGGCGTCCGCCGGATTCATAGCCGACGCGGGCGACCGGCTCGAAAGCGGGCAACGCGTGCAATGCATTAAGCGCGAAATTCCTCGGCGAGCGGTTTTCAGATCCCAGGGCACAGGAAGCGACCAAGCCTGCTCCCATCAGGTCGGCTTCACGCAAGGCGCGCGACTCTTCTCCCGCAGATTCATTGGCTATTTCGCCGATGTCACCGCTTCTACTACTTCCGCGATTAATAATATGATTCTCCGAGTGACCCCCGTCGCACGCCGATGTGCCTGTCCCTTTATTTAATTCCTAGGGTCGGTGCCGTCGCGTCAAGAAATGTCAATTGCAACCATTACAAAATTGCGGTTTTATCTCTCACCCTAATTGTAAGCGCTTTTATCGGCGCCAAAGCATTGGAAATACGCGAGCTTATGCACTTTTAATACTGGCAGTTATTACACCCATCGGCATCGGCGGCGAATTCTCCAACATCACTTGTTTAGAAACCGGGCCATCGTCGGTTCGTAGTGGCACGACTTTTGGCGGCATCGTGTCCTCAGGCATGTTCTCGCCCGCACTCGTCCTCTCAGTCGCCGCTAAGGCCGCTGTCGCTTCCGCCTCGGCTTTCTCTTCCGCTTCAAACAAGAACAGCGCCTTTGATTGTGTCATCTTGCGCAGCATCTCCAACGGAATCGGATCTAATTTTGTGTAGTCGTCGATGTAAATATCAAGCCCGTCCATCACGTTGTAATGCGGATCGGTAAAGAGTTTTTTCATTGCCTGATTGCGCATATCGGACGCCACATCCTTGCCCATAAACGGCGTGAAATCGGATTCGTTGGTCAGGCTTTCGATGTCGGGCAGTGGCTCGTTTGCGGCAGGCGCAGCAGTTGTATGTTCGCGATCAACCAACGACAACCGCCCCTCTGGATGGCGCTCTTCAACCATTTGCGCCTCGAACGGCACGCCAGTGCAAGGGTTTACATTTTCCGGAACGAGCGACTCGACCTCTCCAACCTTACCGTCTGTTTGCGCATCGGCTTTGCGCCTGGCCCAACGCGACAGGAATGATGGGTTGGTGTTTTCAATGTCTTTGGTCATATCATTTATCGCTTAAATTGTCCGCTCATAAACCCTTCAACCCCGACCACAATTTATCATTCCAAACCGGGCTTTGTTGGCTGAGGAATGTGCTTTTCGTTACGCGCTACTATATTCAACCGCACGTCGATCACGACATTCCATTCTTGTAGCGGCCCTCGTTGCTATTGAACGATTTCGGGCGAATCCGCCGTTTCTTTTCAGGCGGCTGGTAGTTCGCCTCGACCCACGCAGAAAGTGTTTGGTGCAGCGCCGTAGGCATCGGCACACGCTCGACTTTTTCCTGCGCATCCATCCAGCGCGCGGCTTCGTTGTAAGAAATTGTTACCGCATGCGGAACCGCCTCGGTCTCATCCGTATTCCACCGCCAGGTCGCAAAGATGGATGGCTCAGGCGAATGAATATTCAAAAAGTAGCCTTCACCCTCATCACGAAAAATACCAAGCTCAAAGCCGGGATACGCGATTTTTTGCACACCATCATCATCGAACGCACTTTCGAGCATCGTTCGCGTCTTGTATAGGCCCTCGTCAGGCAGCACCGCGGCGATCTGCCAGCGATGGCTTTGCCAACGATTCGCCATCGGCACTTTTTCGATCACAACGACTACGTGGTAAACAAGCTTTTCCATAGCGCGCATGTTACACCGTGCAATTGATTGCTATGCTTTGGTATAAATTAACATCGCTTCTCACCAATGTCATCGCTCATTATTCCTGCAGTTGCCAATTTAACCCAGACGATCATCCCGATTCGCGATGAACGCACGCTGCGCATGCCCGCGCTCAGCATGCCGGCAAACGATATCCATGACAAGCGTGGACGACGCATTCGCGATCTGCGTATTTCGGTGACGGATCGCTGTAATTTTCGTTGTACTTATTGCATGCCAAAAGAAGTTTTCGATCACGATTACGCGTTTCTGCCGCATGGCGAATTACTCACGTTTGAAGAAATCACCCGAATCGCGCGCATCTCGGTGAGCTTGGGCGTCGAGAAAATCCGCTTGACCGGCGGTGAGCCCTTGTTACGCAAAGGCATTGAAAATTTAATCGTGATGTTAAGCGAGATTCCCGGCATCGATTTAACCCTCACCACCAACGGCTCAGCCCTCAAAGCCAAAGCCAAGGCATTAAAAGCGGCGGGCTTACGGCGTATCACCGTCTCTCTCGATTCGCTCGATGACGCGACTTTTCGCGCCATGAACGATGTCGATTTTCCCGTCGCCAAGGTACTCGAATCAATTGATGCCGCCGCTGAGGCCGGACTCACACCAATCAAAATCAACATGGTGGTTAAACGCGGCGTCAATGATGACGATGTTGTCGCGATGGCAGCGAAATTCAAAGGCAGCGGCCACATTGTCCGCTTTGTTGAATTCATGGATGTCGGCGCCACCAACGGCTGGTTGATGAATGATGTGATTCCTTCCGCAGAAACAGTGAAAAAAATCAGTGTCGTTTTTCCGTTGGAAGTCGCCGATGCAAATTACCAAGGCGAAGTTGCCGAACGCTGGCGCTATGTCGACGGCAGCGGCGAAATTGGCGTAATTTCAAGCGTCACGCAGGCTTTCTGCGGCACCTGCACGCGGGCGAGATTGTCTACCGATGGCTCACTATTTACCTGCCTGTTTGCGCAGAAGGGCTATGACTTAAAATCGTTGCTGCGAAGTGGTAAAAGTGATGTTGAAATTCGTGATTCGATTGCGGGGATTTGGCAACACCGGACGGATAATTATTCTGAAATTCGTACAGCTGAAACCGCAAAAGAGCGGAAGGTTGAAATGAGTTTTATTGGGGGCTGAAACATGGTTTTAATTCTTGTTCATCTATCAACGAGGTGACGTCGTTGCGCAACGTGACCTACCGAAATCCCTTAACTGATTATTAACATGCACATCCCCGCCCTCCTTCAGTTCCTAAAAGAACTCACCGAAAACAACAATCGTCCGTGGTTTTTGCATAACAAACCGCACTACGACATCTTGCGCGAGGAATTCATCGAGCTCGTCGGTGAGGTCGGGGCGAAGGTGGCGAAATTCGACAAAGACTTGGGTCCGTTTGAGCCCAAGAAAGCGGTCTTTCGCATTTATCGCGATGTGCGTTTTGCGAAAGACAAAAGCCCGTACAAAAATCATATCGGCGCCGTGTTGGGGGCGCGCACCACCGACAAGTCGCGGCCAGTTTATTACTTCCACGTCGATCACAGAGGCAATTTACTGACCGCTTGCGGCGTTTATATGCCCGACACTGCGGCAGTTAAAAAAATTCGTGATGACATCGTGGCTGAACCCGCAAAATTTTCAAAAATATTGAAAAATAAAGCTCTCAACGATACCTTCGGCGGCCTGATGGAGCACGATCGGATGGTGCGTCCACCAAAGGGCTATGCGGCTGATTTGCCTCATATCGAATTCATCAAAAATCGACATTTTTTATGCGAAACATCGGCCAGCTTAAATAAGCGCGTGCCAAAAGATTTGGCACGCGAAATTGCCGGCAATTTTGAAGCGGGGTTACCACTGATGAAATGGTTGCGGGAGGCCACAGCGCAGACCTAATTTTCGCAAACTCATTCACTGGCGTGCTTTCTGGAGCATTTGTGCTTGTTAAAGTCCGCCAATAATAGGGTTTATTTTCTAAAGACCAATCGTCATCCATTTCCGTAAAACATGAAAACCCTTGTTGCTCTATCCCTTCTCATTGCGCCGTGGCTCATCTTTGCCGCCATCGCGATTAATCTCGGCCGACCCAGCACCATCGGATTATTGGTGACCCTGATCGTTTCCGCGTTTGGCCTCACGCTGCTTATAACTAAGAAAAAATAATGTCTCGACCCACCCTCACGCACGCGGCGCGGCCGGCGACTTTTACCGTCGACGCCGTCGATGAAAATGGGCTAACTCAGCCCACTCCGATTGCGGGCGAACACCCGTTGACGATCTATGTCGATAAACGAGAAATTCTGACGATCATGACGCTCGGCGCGGCTCCCGAGGCGCTGGTGATTGGCTATTTGCGCAATCAGCGGTTGCTGGAATCCATTGACGAAATCGTTTCAGTGCAAGTCGACTGGGAGGTCAATGCCTGCTCGGTCACGACGCAAAGCGGCCTTAAAAATCTCGATGAAAAAATGGCCAAGCGCACCAAGACCACGGGCTGCGGCGAGGGCACGGTGTTTGGCGATTTGATGGCCGATTTGGAGAATATTCAATTGCCAAGCGACATTCAAATCCCGCAAACCACGCTCTACACCCTGCTCAATAATGTGCGAATTCACGAATCGATCTATAAACAGGCGGGTGCCGTTCACGGCTGCGCGCTGGGCAATACCAACGGCGACATTTTGACCTTCGTTGAGGATGTTGGCCGCCATAACGCCGTGGACGCCATTGCCGGCTGGATGTGGCTTGAAAATGTAATGGGTAGCGACAAAATTTTCTACACCACCGGCCGCCTGACGAGTGAGATGGTCATCAAAGCCGCACAGATGGGCATTCCATTTTTAGTTTCACGGTCAGGCCTGACGCAGATGGGTTATGACATCGCCAAACGGGTGGGCATTACGATGATCGGCAGAGCCGTGAATAAACATTATTTGTTGTTTACCGGGCAGGAGCGGCTCATTCTGTCATGACTCCACCAAAAATCACAGCTCTGATTATTGCTGGGGGACGTGGCTCGCGCATGGGCAGTGTGGACAAAGGTTTGCAGCTTTTTAAGGGCAAGCCAATGGTCGCGCATGTGCTTGAACGCTTGAGCCCACAAGTCGATGAAGTCATCATTAACGCCAACCGCAGTATCGAGCAATATGCGGCGTTTGGTCATCGGGTGGTGCCAGACGCAATTGATGGTTTCGCGGGTCCGCTGGCGGGTTTGCATGTTGGCATGACGCAGGCGACGACGACGCTGCTGGCCACGGTGCCCTGCGATTCGCCGTTTCTGCCACTGGATTTGGTGACGCGGTTACACACCGCGATGGAACTCGGAAATGTTGATCTGGCCGTCGCCAAAACATATGATCAGGCGCATCCGGTTTTTTGTCTGGTGAAGCGTGATCTGGAGCCGCATTTGCGCGAATTTCTGGCCAGTGGCCAGCGCAAAATCGACAAATGGTATGCCACGCTTCGGGTGGTCGAGGTGCAATTCGACGATCAGGAATCGGCGTTTGCCAACATCAATACCGAGGCTGAGTTACGCGAGCTGGAATCGGCCCGCGCGAAAAATTAGCCGCCGCCAGTTAACGTCATTGATCACGTCAGAAATATGCCCCGCCGAAACGTCCGCCGATTACAGCTCCGCCCACCGCTACCCCGCCGCGGTGTGGTCTGGTTTCCGCCTTTTCCGGTCGATTCGAACATTGAGAAATTTCGTGCAAAATACGATCCGCTCGCCGCGCAAATTGCTGCCCATGTGCACCTGGTTTTCCCATTTCCGTGCAACTTGTCGGCATTGCAACTCGCCTCACATACGCGTCGAATTGTGTCCAAATGGCCGCCATTACCGGTCACGTTTCGTGATGTCGAGCCACTGTTGGGTGAATTCGTGCTGCTGATGGTGCGGGATCGGGAGGAGGCGGTGACCGCGTTGCACGACGAGCTTTATTCAGGCGTGTTAAAAAACTTTTTGCGTAAAGAAATGACCTACACACCGCACATTACACTCGCCCGCGTGATGCAGCGTGACGGCATTCGTGAATCATTTCCACCGTTGCTAGATGCCGCTGAATTGGCTTTCGGTCGCGGTCGCGCCCACGAATGGCGGCTGTTCGTGCGTGAATTGAATATTTTGACCTGGCATCCAGACGGTAGAATCAGTATTGATGCTACCGTCCCACTTCACACTAATTAGCCCACATTCATGAATCCACCTTTAACCATCACCGAAGCTTCCTGCGCCGACGATTACGATCCCAACTCCATGCCTGTGGACAAGGCGCGCGCCTTCATCAACACGTTTCTGTCGCCCGTGACGGGGGTGGCCCGCGTGGCGTTACGCAGCGCACTGGGGCGTGTGCTGGCAGCCGATATTATTTCGCCGCTCAACGTGCCGGCCCATCGCAATTCGGCGATGGATGGCTGGGCGATACGATTCGCCGATTTGCAAGCGGGCACAACCACGCTCACAGAAGCCGGCGCGAGTTTTGCCGGCGTTCCATTTGGAAAACTTATTGGCCTAAACGAGTGCGCCCGAATTTTCACCGGTGGCGTGGTGCCCGAAGGTGCCGACACGATCATCATGCAGGAGCGTGCGCAGGCCGGCGGAAGTGATGGCAAATCAATTACCTTCTCGGATGGCGTGTCACTCGGTCAAAACGTGCGCCATGCTGGCGAAGATTTAAAAGCCGGTGCGGTAGCGCTGGCAAAAGGCCGCACCGTGCGGTCGGCTGAATTGGGCTTGATTGCCTCGCTGGGCATTGGTGAAGTTTCGGTCTATCGGCCCCTGCGCGTGGCGTTTTTCTCGACCGGCGATGAGCTGGTACAAATCGGCAATCCGTTGGGCGAGGGCCAGATTTACGACAGCAATCGCTACACGTTACATGGCATGCTGATGCGGCTGGGCATCGATGCGATCGACATGGGCGTGGTGCGCGATGATCCGGCGATTCTAGAGGCCGCATTTATCGATGCCAGCAAAATCGCGGATGTCGTCATCACGTCTGGCGGCGTATCGGTGGGCGAGGCGGATTACGTAAAAGGCCTGCTCCAGAAATTGGGCGAGGTCGTGTTCTGGAAAATCGCGATGAAGCCGGGCCGCCCGCTCGCTTACGGCAAAATTGGTGACGCGCATTTTTTCGGCTTGCCCGGCAATCCCGTCTCGGTAATGGTGACGTTCTACCAGTTTGTGCGCGATGCGCTGCTGATTTTGCAAGGTGTATCGCCGCTGCCGGTGCAGCCGTTGTTGAAAGCGGTATGCACCTCACCGATAAAAAAAGCGCCCGGCCGCACCGAGTTTCAGCGCGGCGTTTTGTATCTGGAAGATGGGGTATTCAAGGTTCGCGTCACTGGCCAGCAAGGCTCAGGCATCTTGAAATCAATGTCGGACGCCAATTGCTTCATCATGCTGCACGACAACGTGGGCAACGTGGCAGCGGGCACGACCGTGGATGTGCAAATTTTGGAAGGGGTGGTTTAGTGGCGGTTGAAACTGGATCTGTTGGCTTTAGATAATGATCCCTTGGATTAAATCAGCTCACGACTTTCCGGCTGTCGATACTGCGCTGGTAGAACCAAACGGCCTCTTGTGCATGGGCGGGAATCTGCAGCCAGAAACCATATTGACCGCTTACTCCCGCGGTGTTTTTCCGTGGTACTCAGAAGGCCAGCCGATACTCTGGTGGAGTCCTGATCCGCGGATGGTGTTGCTTCCTGACGAATTCAAAGTATCTAAATCACTTGCAAAAACGATCCGCGCCGGTAAATTCGAGGTTCGTTTTAATACTGCGTTTGCTGATGTGATGGCGGCCTGCGCGGCCCCACGCGGGCAGTACGCGGGCACGTGGATTTTGCCCGCCATGCAGGCTGCCTACACGAACCTGCATCACATCGGCTTTGCGCATTCAGCCGAGACCTGGCGTGACGGCAAGTTGGTCGGCGGCTTATACGGCATCGCCATGGGCCGGATGTTTTACGGTGAATCCATGTTTGCACGCGAGACAGACGCTTCCAAGGTCGCGTTTGTGGCAATGGTGGAAAAGTTGACACGCGATGGATTTCAATTGATCGATTGCCAACAAGAAACCCGTCATCTGGCCAGCTTCGGCGCGCGACCTGTCCCGCGCAAAAAATTCACGCAACAGCTGCAGGAATTGATAACATTAAATGCTGACAACTCGCCCGTTTCTTATTGGACCAACGAGCCACAATTGCCGGATAAATCATGAGCAAGCTCAACGATCTTCCGTTCGCGAATCTACAGTTTTATGCGACCGCGCCCTACCCCTGCAGCTACCTGCCGGGCCGCCTCGCGCGCTCACAAGTGGCGACCCCCAGCTATCTGATTGACACGGCGACCTACGGTCATTTAGTGTCATCCGGGTTTCGCCGCAGCGGCGCTTTTACCTACCGGCCGTATTGCGACCACTGCCGCGCCTGTGTACCGGTGCGGGTGCTGGCAAATGAATTTGAAACCAACCGCAGCCAGCGTCGCACCTTTAGTAAAAACGCGAGCCTGGTCGCGCGGGTGATGGAACTAAAGTTTTCGCACGAACACTATGCACTCTACCGGCGCTATCAAGCCAGCCGGCACCCCGGCGGCGGAATGGATCACGACAGCCGCGAGCAATATTCACATTTTCTATTGCAGAGCAACGTCCACACCCGGCTCGTCGAGTTTCTCGATCACGGCATATTGCGCATGGTCAGCATTATGGATCAACTCGAAGACGGCCTATCGTCGGTTTACACCTTCTACGACGCCGAGCACCCCAGCTTGAGCCTCGGCACCTACAGCATCCTCTGGCAAATCGCCGAAGCCAAACGCCGCAAACTACCCTATGTCTACCTCGGCTATTGGATCGAAGAAAGCCGCAAGATGAGCTACAAGGTTGGGTTTCAGCCGGTTGAGGGGCTGGTTAGGGGCGTGTGGGAGCGGGTTGTGATGCCTATTTAGGTAGAAACTATACGAAAAATCACATTTGATCTGCGTGTTGCCGAGTCAAAAATGTAGGATTTTTCGAAGAGTTTTTACTGCTGAACTACGTAACCTAGAAAACAACGCTACCGGCACCGCCCCCGATTAATGCAAGGCTAAGGTCGCTGAGTTCAATTGGCGACTCGTCTACCGTGTTATGCAAAATTTCAACATTCATCTCAACTGCGTTAAGTTCTTTACCCATGATTTCCTCCTGAAATTGAAAGTTCGAAAGTTGTCTTAGAAAACAACGCTACCGGCACCGCCCCCGATTAATGCAAGGCTAAGTTCATTCAATTGTGGGAACGGCTGCTCTACGTCGTTTTCCAAAACTTCGTTACTGATTTCGACTGCGTTAAGTTCTTTGCCCATGATGTTCTCCAATTTGTAATACTGTTAAGTAGAAAAGTAAACTAATGTGTTTTATTGCAGATTTGTGAATTACTTCACACACGACAAAAGAATACTGTGGTATCAAATGATTTGGCAATAGGGGTTTGAACCAATGGCTACTACAAATGCAACCGCTATCCAGACTGCCGCGCTCGAAAGAGCTGGGCACTTAATTTCACGTGCGCTCCAAACAGGTACGTGCCCAGACGCGGACTTGCTATTTGAAACAGCTCTTGAACTAGAGACTTTTGACGTCGATAAAAAACGACAATTGAAATTTATATTAGAAGCCGCACGATTTTTTTATATTTCAGGCAAACCTGAATTTGGTCTTACGCTGGGGATTAGCGCACGTGAATTAGCAGTTGCAGTTGCGGACACAAACTCTGCAGGCGCTGCACTCACTGTAGTAGGCATTTGTGCTGCTGATACTGGAAACCTTCCAATGGCAATGGAAGCCTATTCGGACGCACTTTCACTCGCCCAAAAAAATTGCGATGTCTCTCGCGAAGGAAAAACTTGGCAAAACTTGGGCGTAGCACTTATGTACAGCGGGCTATTCCGCGAAGCAATCGAGTCGTTTAAACGCGCGCTCGTTTTCACCAAACTCTCCAATGACCTCGCCTCATCTGAAGCTCCTCTTTATTCGAACATCTCACTTTGCTACTTGCATTTGGATGATATTTCGCAAGGGCTAACGGCAATTAGTAAAGCAGTTGAGTTATCTCAAGAACCAACCGAAACAAACTCCATCCTGGACCGCGTCCTCATGGAAAATAATTTCGTACGGCTCCTGATTGAAATAGACAATTTTGATGCAGCTCGAGTACATGCTAAAACTGCGCGCCACTTTGCTTCTATGACGCAATCTCCACGTGCAGATATTCATGCTTCTGTATCAGAAGGCCTCGCCGAAGTTTTCTCAGGCCAATCTGACATCGGCATCTCTCGCCTCACCTCCACGCTCGAACGCGGCATCACCCTCAAAGTAACGATCCGCGAAGTCCTCGTCGCCCTAGTAAAAGCCCACGAACACATCGGCCAGCACGACAAAGCCCTTGAGTATCTCAACATGATGCTCGAACAACAGCGCAAGACTCAAGCCGCCAACGTGCTCCAGCACGTCAAACGCCATCTTGAGCAACTCCACGTCGCCGATAAAGATTCGCCCATCGAGGACGCTTCGCAGATTATCAAGAAGCTCCTGACCCGCGCTGAAGTCTTTGAAGGGCGCGTCGCCAAGCAGGAATTACGGAAACGCGATAAAGAACTGTTTATTGCCCGGGTCGAAGTTATGGAGCGTTTGGCGGTGGCGGCTGAATTGCGCGATGACTCGACCGGTGAGCATTCCTACCGCGTCGGCCGTTTGTCCAGCCTGCTCGCCAAGAGCCTCGGCTGTGATGCCGATACGATCTTCATGATCGATATCGCCGCCCGCTTGCACGATATCGGCAAAGTCGGTATTCCCGACGGGATATTGCTCAAGCCTGACAAGCTCAACGCATCCGAGCGTGAAGTCATGAAAACCCACACCACCATTGGGGCGCAGGTTTTGGCCCAAAGCCAGATTCCGCATATGCAGATGGCCGAAGAGATTGCCCGCTGTCACCACGAATGGTGGGATGGCAATGGTTATCCATCGGGGATGGCCGGTGAAGACATTCCGTTGGCGGCTCGGATTACCGCCCTGGCAGATGTCTACGACGCACTCACTCACAAGCGGGCTTACAAGCATGCGTGGACAGAAGACAGCGCCTTGACGGAAATTCTGGCGTTACGGGGCCGTCAGTTTGAGCCGCGACTGACGGATGCTTTTCTGGCGCTGATTTCGAGTCTGCGCCGCGATCATGCGGATATGGATGCGTTACTGGGCCAGGCCGCCAAGGCATCGCCGTTCATTATCGCAAGAACGCGTATTCAGGAAACGCTGGAGTTGAACCGCCAGCCGGGGGACCCGGTGTTGCCGG
>JAYVYF010000221.1:0-1519 GCA_043784585.1 Burkholderiales bacterium | reverse complement strand
TGCGAATGAAAATCTTCGGACGAACGGAACCAGCCGTCGAAGGCATGTTTTTCATAACAACATAAACTAAAAACGATCATGAAATTTAACGAACCTCTATTGATTGAATTGCAGAATACAAACTGTAAATTGTCTCTGGACACGTCTGTTTTTTATGATGCTTCCAAATCTGCCAGTTTGCCTACCCCACTAATATGATCCCAGCATCTGATAATTCAAGCCTCCTGCTGGTTGGATAACGCACAGGAAGCGCGATTTGCCGACAATGCTAGTCAAAACTTGCTAAATATCGCTTACGAAGCTCGCTTTTCTGCACTTTCCCCATCGCATTGCGCGGCAACTCCGCAACCACAAATACCTTTTTCGGGACTTTGAAATTAGCCAGCTTTTGCTGGCAGGCTTGAATGATAGCGATCTCCAGACCAGATTCCAAACCTGGCCCAGACAATTCACCAATGCCTGCATTGGGTAATTTTTTTACGACCACTGCCACCACCGCTTCACCAAAATCGCCATGCGGCAAACCAATCACGGCGCTCTCGGCAACGCCTGGTAAATCATCAATGACCAGTTCCACTTCTTTCGGGTAAATGTTGTAGCCACCCGAAATAACCAGATCTTTGCTTCTGCCCACAATACTGAGGTATCCATCCGCGTCGATAAAACCCATGTCACCGGTTTTAAAAAACTTGTCCGAGGTAAATTCTTCAAGATTCTTTTCGGGCATGCGCCAATAGCCCAGCAGCACATTGTCGCCTTTGACCTGAATATGTCCAATCGCGCCGGCGGCCAATACAGTAGATTCATTTTCCCCATCGGCAGCAGTGACCCGCACGGCCACACCGGGCAGCGGCAATCCGACCGTGCCGCCTTTGCGCTCGGCGAGGAACGGATTGGAAGTAATCATGCCTGTTTCGGTCATGCCATAACGTTCGAGAATCGTGTGACCGGTGCGCAATCTGAATTCGTTAAACGTTTCGGCGAGCAAGGGCGCAGACCCCGATACAAACAAGCGCATCTTGCTGCACATATTAGCGTTGAAACCCGGCTCGGCCAGCAGCCGCGTGTACATGGTCGGTACGCCCATAAAAATGGTTGCGCCAGCCATTGACGCGAGCGCCGCTTTCGCATCAAATTTCGCATGAAAAAGCATCCGCCCGCCCTGACCCGCATTAAGCAATGCAGTGTGCGCTGCGACGAATAGTCCGTGCACATGAAACAACGGCAGAACATGCAGCAAAACATCGCCCGCCTTGAAACCCCAATATTGATGCAAGGTCCGCGCATTCGATGATAAATTAAGGTGCGTAATCATTGCGCCCTTGCTGCGCCCGGTCGTCCCCGAAGTATAAAGAATCGCTGCCAGATCATCCGCATTACGGCTCACAACTTCATTTACTGGTGCGGCATTTATAGCATTTTTGGCCCACGAGCCTCTCCCTGCCTCGTTCATGGTGAATCGATGCGCGATGAAAAGTTTTTCGCAAAGCGGTTGTGCCCATGCTTCGTCGCGCGGCGA
>JAYVYF010000220.1:0-6498 GCA_043784585.1 Burkholderiales bacterium | reverse complement strand
TTGGCAAACGCGCGCCCGATCAGGCCATAACCCTATTGGCGCGTAATGCCGTCATCGGCATTCGCGGCACAGGTTGCTATATAGAGGTGTCAGATCGCCGCACTTATTTTTGCCTGTGTTATGGCGAAGCCATCGTTGATGGGCTGGGCATGAGCACGCAGAAAATTCGAACCACTCACCACGAGCAACCCAGGTGGATCGATGAAAGCGGCGGCATGATGAAAACAGAAAAAGCCATGTTCGGCAACCACACCGATGGCGAGCTAATCCTCCTGGAAAAGTTTACGGGCCGCGAACCACCGTTCGTGGCGCTGGGACTTACGGGGCGATATTAATGTCCAGATGTTTGTCTGGCCCGCCAGTCTCATCGCCGGTTACCGGCAAGGTTTTAAAAGACATAGATCGCATTACTAGCAAGCATCTTCGAGCATAAATGGCTGAAGATGCCCGCCGATATTGGGTTTTGGCACTTAAAATTACAACATCATCCCGTAGTGCACCGCAGTATCATATTCAAATGTGACGACTCCATTTTGCTGGTGTGCTGTAAAAATTTCTTTGGCTTGTTTCACCATCGGCGCGTAGCTGGCCTCATTAGGCGCGGGCATATAACTTGATGAATGGATTCTTCCCAACAAGCCATCGAGATTGAGGCGCTGAAGGTTATCGAATTGCACCTCGGAAAACTCACCGCCGAAAAATTGCCCGAGTACCGATTTCTTCTGCGCGTGCTCGTGATTTACTTCTTGGTAGTCGGTGCCAAATTTGACAACAAGCTTTTCATATGCGCGCAGAAACGAGGTGGTATCCGCCCGGCGCACATTCCACACCAGCACCGCAAATCCTTCCGGTTTGAGAATGCGGATAAATTCTGCGCGCGCTTTGGCGGGATCAAACCAATGAAATGCCTGACCCGCCACCGCAATATCGATTGCATGCGCGGGCAGCCGGGTCGCCTCTGCGGTGCCGTCCATGCTGGTACATCGTCCAAACTCCGCTAAATATTGTTCACCCGCCAAACGCATTTCCCGGTTTGGCTCAATGCCGATGACGGGGTTGCCATTCTCCAGAAAAATCTTCGCAAGCAGTCCGGTGCCGGAGCCGATATCGGCGATCACGCTCTCCGGCGTGAGCTCACATTTGTCAGCAAGCAGATCGATAATTTCGAGCGGATAATGCGGCCGAAATTGCACGTAATCTGCAACACGGTTTGAGAAGCGGGTCGTGGATTGATGTTTATTCGCCATGGAAAATTATGTCATGAGTATTTAAAACCACGCGTCCTGCATGTCGAGCGTGGTGGTGTCGAGTGCTTGCAACAAATCGATCATGACGGATACTTTTGGCAATTCCCACCGAAAGAAAAATTGACATGCCTGCCATTTGCCGTGATAAAAATTCGCGTCAGCGTCAGTGTAATGTTGCGCTGCCGCCAGCGCTTGCTCCAACCAAATCCATGCCATCACCACATGGCCAAACGCTTCAAGATAGGTGCTGGCATTGGCCAGCGTTTTACTCACGTCACCGGTGCGATGTAGCGTTTCGGTCACCTGCAACAGCCGCTCAAAAACCGCTAGCAAACTCATTCCAAAATTGCGGATATCGATGCGCTCAGCCGCCAGCGCCTGAGCAACTGTTTTCTGAATTTCTCTTGCCAATAGTTTGAGTGCCGCACCTTGTTGCATGATGACTTTGCGGCCCAATAAATCGAGGCCCTGAATACCGTGCGTGCCTTCGTGAATGGCGTTAAGCCGGTTGTCGCGATAAAACTGCTCGACGTTGTAGTCGCGGGTGTAGCCGTAGCCGCCGTGCACCTGAATCGCCAGGCTGTTCGCTTCCAGACACCATTGCGAGGGCCAGCTTTTCGCAATCGGCGTAAGGATATCGAGCAATAATGTCGCCTCGTGTCGCACGACTTCATCGGTGGATGTTTTCTCGTCATCAATCAGTCTTGCGCAATACAGGTTCAACGCCAGCGCACCTTCCACATAGCTTTTTTGCGCGAGCAGCATCCGGCGCACATCGGTATGTTCGATGATGGCTATCTGCGGTGAATCAGGATCCTTTGCCGCGGCTGAACGGCCTTGCGGACGCACACGTGCATAGTCCAGCGCATGCAGATAACCCGTATAGCCGAGCATGGTTGCGCCGAGACCGACACCGATGCGCGCTTCGTTCATCATCGTAAACATACATCGCAAGCCTTGGTGGGGCTCTCCGACCAAAAAGCCAACAGCGCCCGGGCTGTTGCCGGGCTTGAATTTCCCCTCACCAAAATTCAGCAGGCAATTCGTCGTGCCGCGATAACCCATTTTATGATTTAGTCCGGCGAGCGCAATATCGTTTCGTTCACCCAAACTACCATCAGCGTTAACCAATCTTTTGGGGACGATAAAGAGCGAAATTCCTTTTACGCCCGATAATATTTTGCCATCAGCACCGGCAATTTTGGCGAGCACCAAATGAACGATGTTGTCAGCAAGATCGTGCTCACCGCCTGAAATCCACATCTTGTTTCCAAACAATCGATAGCTGCCATCTGCCTGAAATTCGGCGCGCGTTTTGATATCAGCAAGTGACGAGCCAGCCTGCGGCTCGGACAAGCACATCGTGCCCAGAAAACTTCCGTTCAGTAGCGGACGAACATAAGTGTTTATCTGCGCTGGGCTCGCGTGGACGAGCAGCAAATTTGCATTGCCAATGGTTAAAAACGGGTAGGCGGCGGTTGCCACATTTGCCGCCATGAAATACGCCATACATGCATTCGTCACCGTCGCCGGTAGCTGCATACCTCCGAGATCGGCATCATGCTGCGCGGCCATTAAACCTGCTGCGCTGAACGCCTCGATCGCGGTCTTTATTTCGGCAATAAGATGAACCTGAGCACCATCAAATGTGGGCTCATTGGCGTCACTCTTTTTATTGTGCGGTGCGAAATAATCCGCAGATATTTTTTCAGCAACATCGAGCGCCGCATCAAAAGTTTCGCGCGAATGGTCGGCGAAACGCTCGCGCGTGGTCAGCGTATCGATGCCTAACCATTCATAGAGCAAAAAATCCAGGTCGCGACGCGGTAATTGCAGGCTTATCATACGGGGTACCTCAATAATGGCAATGGCGTTATTTTGGTTTGCGCGGCATGTGGCTGAATACGCGGTCATACAACCAATTAGGCACGAGCCTCAGGACACGCGCTGCAATGCCCATGCTCCAGGGAATGACCGTGAAGCTGGTCTTTGCCTGAATGGCGCGCACAAATCGGGCGGCAGCATCATCAGCGTCAATTAGGAATGGCATTTTGAACGTGTTCACTGCGGTCATTGGTGTTCGAATATAGCCGGGACAGATAGTAACCACGGATAGCCCGCTGCCGCGCAGCTCAACTCGCAAACTTTCACAATATTTAATCACGGCCGCTTTTGAGGATGAGTACGCGCTACTGCCCGGAATACCGCGAAATCCGGCGACACTGGCGATACCCACCAAAGTACCGCGCCCGGCGTTCTGCATGGCATCTAAAAACGCATGAAACGTATTGACCGTACCCATGACGTTGATATCAAAAACTTCCTGGAATGCGGTCAGGTCATCTTCAATTGCAGTCAGCGTGCCGCGCGAGACGCCGGCATTCGCAATCACAATATCAGGCGTGCCGCATTTGATGATGAAATCGCTGGCGGCACTTTTTAAGGCTTCACGATCGCGAATATCAAGCGGATAAATCCAGGGCTTGGGTGCACCCAGTGCGACGACTTCATTTTGCAGCCGCATAAGCAGATCGGATCGACGCGCAATCAAGCCAAGTTGTGCACCTGATTTGGCGTAATGTTTTGCCAGCGCCTCGCCGATACCGCTGGAGGCACCGGTGATAACGACATTTTGGTTTTTGTTTTGAGTCGGCATGCCTGCGGGATTTCCAACGTGCGTGGCTGTAGGGCTGGCAACCCGGCTTTCGGAACGGCTGCTGACTTCTCAACCGGCCACAACTGTAGTCTCGGCGGTTACTTCTTTGCTGACGCAGCAACCGTTTTATTAGCAGCACGCGCGCCGGTAATAAGCTGATCCACATTGGCAAACAACTGATCCTGGCCGGATGAACCGCCCGGCACTTGCGCCGCATACCGCCCGTTCACCACTATCATCGGCACAGAGCTGATCATATAATCGATAGACATTTTTTTCGCGCGCGCAATTTTGTTTTGGATAGAAAATGATTTTTGTACTTCGGCATATTGTTTCAGATCGACGCCCTGCTTTTCAAGCCAGGTATGTAACGTCGCAGGATTACCCAAAATAACGTTTTCCACATTGGCCGCATCAAATAATTTTTGACGTAGTTTCTCCTGCAAACCCATTGCTTCCAGAGTGTAGAACAACGGCGCGCTATCAATGCCGCGAATTGGATTCGAAGCAGGAACGCGCTTTAGTTTGACATCGGCGGGCAATTTCTTTGCCCATGTTTCGATTTTCGGTTCGAGCGCTGCGCAATGCGGGCAGCCGTAGGCAAAAAACTCTAGCACTTCAATCTTGCCGTCATTTTCCACCGGCTGGACAGGATTGAGCGCAGCCACATTTGGATTGTTTTGTAATTGAGCCGGCAACTGCGCAATAGCCGGGGTGGTCACCAGAAATGCGGCCGATGCACTTAACGCCATCGCAGCTATTAGAGTCGGCATAAAAGATGATTTAACCCGCGCTGAATTTAACATTGCTGACTTTCCAAAATCGTAATTTCTACACTGAATTTTTGCTTGAATAAAACGCCTACCCACGCCATCACTTTTTCGTTACAGCAGGGGGAGCAGATGATTTATTGGCTACCCGGGCTTCCGCAATAAGCTGATCGATATTTGCAAAAAGCTTGTCAGGGCCAGCCGTTTGCTGGATCGAGAAACGGCCATTAACGATCAGCGTTGGCGTCGCTTGAATCTTGTAATCCTCGGTCATTTTTTTCGCGCGCGCAATTTTGTTCTGAACAGAAAAGGATTTTTGCACTTGTTCAAACTTTTTAGTATCCACGCCCTGCTTTTCGAGCCAGCTGTTCAGGGTTGCAGGATTGCCCAAAATAACGTTTTCTACATTGGCAGCATCAAATATTTTCTGATGCAGCTTCTCTTGCAAGCCCATCGCTTCCAGTGTGTAAAAAAGCGGGATGCTGTCCAAGCCGCGAATGGCGAACGACACCGGCACACGCTTTAATTTCACATCTGCGGGTTGCTTTTTGCCCCACGCTTCCAAACGGGGCTCAAGATTAGCGCAGTGAATACAGCCATAGCCAAAAAACTCGAGGACTTCAACCTTGCCATCGTTTTCGACTACTTGGGGAGGGTTAAGTGTCACGACATCGCGGGTGCCACCCAATGGTGGCTGGGGTTGCGCCGAAGCTGTCGTTGCGAGGCCCATTGACGTGGCCACGGTAGCCATAACAAATAACGATTTGATGCCATTTACCCATTTCGCGTTTAACATTTTCTGAGTCCTATCATTGAGTGTGCAATTTATTTTTGAAACTATTCGGCTTTGACCACGGCGGCGGCTATCCCGTTCTGGGACAACGCCGCTTTGATTCTGTTCAACTCGTCCACACTGCGATATGGGCCGAGTCGCACCCGATATAATGTGCCCTTGTCCGGCAAGTTGACCGAGCGCACATTTGCCTCCAACCCCGCAAAGGCAATTTTCGCTTTCAAATTCTCGGCATCAGACTCGCTCTGGAATGCGCCGGCCTGTAGCAAATAGCTATCTTTCGCGGCTTGCTTGGCAGCGTCTTTGTCTGCGTTGGCGGCATTAGCACTAGCATCGGCTTCCGCACTTTTTGTGGTTCGTTCATCGGCGCTTTTGCCTGTTTTATTAGCTTTGGTGCCATCGCCTTTTGCACCCGCCTTATCGCCTGGCAATATTTGGTAAAAATCAAAACGCGGCTTATCAGCGTTTTCTTTAGCAACGCTGGCGGTGGTGGTCGGTGTGGGCTGCGCAACTTCACCCCTCGCGGGCTCTGCGCGCGCTGGCTTGGTGGGCAATAAGTCAACTGATTTGGTCTTTTCAACAAATGGTGTTGCGTTACGATTCAACCAAATCGCAAATACCAGCGCCAGCAAAACACCCGCGAGCAGTCCAATCACGATGCCGGTAATCATTGGTGTCATGATCGATTTTTTGCTTCCCGCGTTTGATCGATAATTGCTGCTCACTACATCTTCTCCGGCGCAGACACGCCCAATACGGTCAGGCCGTTTTTAAGGACTTGTGCCGTGGCAAGAATGAGCGACAGGCGGGCAAGCTTCAATTTTTCATCATCCAGCAAGAACCGTTCTGCATTGTAGTAGGCGTGCAGTTTGGCGGCTAGATCGGCCAGATAAACAGCCACAATATGTGGCGCCAGTTCGGTTGCAGCATGCTTCAATGTTTCCGGGAAATCGGCCAACGCGCGCATGAGTTCAGACTCGTATTTACTGGTGAGAGGTGAATGATCTACCGATTCTAGCGCCGCAACATTGC